>DASPGQ010000592.1 GCA_035620555.1 Vicinamibacteria bacterium | reverse complement strand
AAACACGCGAGGCGGAGCGAGAGCCTCGCGCCGACGAGTCGAATCGAGCCGAACCGAACGTCCGTGTCCTCGGATTTCGCCGGGTCGGGGAGGAGCTTTGGGTCGACGTCGAGGTGATGAGCCATTCGTTTTGCGAGTCGGCCGAGGAGCCGAAAGTTGTCGCGAGCGGATGGATTCCGGCTCACTCGGCCTCGGGCGAGCTGGCGATCTGGTTTTATTCCCGCGGTTGCTGAATCGACGGGGCCGTATCACTTCCTTTTTTGGACTCTTCGCGGGCGAGGCTCGAAGCGATAACGGGGCAGCGAGAGCTTTCCGTTCTTGCCGAACCGGATCCCTTCCGCTTCGAGCAGTCGCCTCTGCAGGTCAGGGGGATCGTGAAGATGCTCCGTGGAGATCCCGCCCGAGGCGTTGACGACCCGCTGCCAGGGTACGTTCGCCGGGCACTGGCTCATCGCCCACCCGACCGCGCGGGCGGACAGAGGCCGCTCGAGCAGCCGAGCGATCTGACCGTAGCTCATGACACGACCTCTCGGGATGTCGCGCACGATCCGGTACACTTCGTCGAAGGCGTTCACCGGCCTCGACCGAGTCCGATGGCGATCGCGGGCACGAGCGCGATGGACGCACCGATGTAGCTGAGCGTGGCGAAACCGACTTCGCTGAGAAGGACACCCGAGCTGGCACCCGCGACCGCCGCGGTGGTCCAGCTCAAGGTGTCGGCGAGCCCCTGGACTCTCACCCGCCGGCTTTCGGGAGTGCTCTCCGTCAGAAGCGCGCTCCCGGCGACGAACGCGAGGTTCCAACCGAATCCGAGCAAGAAGAGCGGTACCGCGAGCGATGTGGCGCTCGCGGCCAAAACACCCGAGGCGGCGACGATCACGGTCGCCGCCAGGATCACCGGGATGCGCCCCCACCGATCGCTCAGGAAACCGGAGACGGGAGACAACGCGTACATCCCGAACGTGTGCGACGCGATGACGCCCCCGATGGTGGCGAGTCCGTTTCCTCCGGCTCGGACGTGTATCGGGGTCATCGTCATGATGAGAACCATCACTCCTTGCGCGACCACGAGCGCGATGAGCGCGTTTCGCGCCGGTCGCGAAAGAACCGAGGGTTCCGTCCCGGCCGTGACCGGCATCCGGGCTACCTCCCTGGTCGGAAGGGCCACCAAAAGGACGAGCCAGGAAACTCCGAAGGTGATAGTCGCGAGAACGAAGGGCCCCACGGATTCGGGGATACCCAGCCATTCGCTCACTTGCCGGGTCGGCTCGAGTAACATCGGCCCGAGGACGGAGCCGATCGTCCCCGCCCAGACCATCCATCCGATGGCCGAAGATTGTCGAGCGGGCTCGTAGAGGTCGGCGGCAGCATAGCGCGTCAATCGGCTCGCGCTGTAACCGGCGCCGATCGAGAAAACCGCCAGGGCGAGCAAGGGTAACAGTGAGCTCGCCGCGGCGGCGGCAGCAATGAGTGCGGCGACCGCCGAGACCGAATAGCCGACGAGAAGCCCCCGGCGTCGGCCGTGGCGGGCCATGATCGCGGAGAGCGCGCTGGTGCCGAACGCGGTCCCGAGGATCGCGACCGCTGATGGAACTCCGCTCCATCTCGGCCCGCCGAGAACGTCCTCCGCGATCAACGGAACGACGGTGATCACGGCCAGGTAACCCGTCGCGGAGATGGCGGCTCCCGCGAAGAGAGAGGTCATGGATCGGGTGCGATGGGAGGCCACGTAAGGCCAGGAGATTGACACGCGCGGCATCGCAGAGCAAACTCATGCCGTCGAAAGGGGACACCTTGGAGATCCTGCGGCTCGCCAATGCGTTTCAGTTCAGGACGGATCATTACCTCGGGCGCCCGCCGATTTGAGCGTGGCCGCAAATCCGAGCGTGTGTTACCCTCAAAGGAACTCACAGCAACCACATCTTTGCGGGCTCAGGAGGTCCAATCATGATGAAGTCGTTTCGCCTCGCGCTGGCGTTCGTGCTGGCGGGGGCCCTCGTTCCGGCAACCATCCACGCCCAGGGCAAGATTCGCATCGCCATCTGGGATTTCGAGAACAACGCGGAGCGCAGTTGGTGGTTCTACGATGATCTCGGGCCGGCGGCGCGGAACCACATCGACACGGCTTTTTCTGAGAACGAAACGTTATCGCAGCAATTCAGCATCATCGAGCGCGAGAAGCTCGACATGGTCATGAAAGAGCAGGGCCTCGCGACCTCGGGGGCGCTGGATCAGCAAACGGCGGCAAAGGTCGGGCAGATCCTCGGGGTGAAATACATCCTCACCGGGGGCATCGACAAATTCGCCATCAACACGACCAAGGGTGGCTTCGGGGGGATCGGAGGCAGCTATACGAAGGCGGAAGCGACGATCAACTTGAGGCTCATCGATACGACGACCGCCGAGCGCCTCGTCGCGGTCGCGGCGGATGGCGACGTGAAGAAGGGCGGCGGCGTCTTCAAGGGTGCGAGCTTGAGCCGCGAAGACGAATGGGGTATTGCCAGCGAGGCAATCGAAGCGGCCTCCGCCAAGGTGGTCGCGGCGTTCGCCGAGAGCAAATCTCTCGGCAAGCTGAGCGCGGGCGGCGTCATGGCCGGGGTCGAGGGAAAGATCATCAAGATCGAGGGTAATCAGGCCTGGATCAATATGGGGGAGATGTCCGGCATCAAGGTCGGCGACACGTTCGCCGTGGTATCGGTCGGTGAGGAGCTCGTCGATCCCGACACCGGCGCCGTGCTCGGTGCCGACGAGTCCGAAACCGGCGAAGGTCAGGTCGTCGACGTGAAAGACCGCTTCTCCATCATGACCTTCACCGGAGCGGCGAAGGCCGCCGACATCGTGCGGAAGAAGTAGAGCTCTTGCTCGGTGCTCGCGGGTCTCGGGCCCGCGAGCACATTCTTCTTCGAGGGGTTATCGCTCTCCGATCTTGGATGACCAGTAACGCGAGAGCTCATCGGCGGCATCCGACGAGATCACGCGCGCTTGCTCCCTGAGCTTGTCCTGCCCGAACCGGGTGTCGAAGCTGAACGTGTGCGCCGGAAGAGCGACGATATCTCCGAAGCGGGGCACGTCGGCGTCTCCCGCAACCGAATAGGTGCGGGTGACGAACGTGGTGCCGAACTGCTCTTCGGCGTGGGATTCGATTTCCTCCACGACGAGCGCCACGAGTAGCTCCGCCTGTTCCGGACGCGCGGGCTGCATGCCCTTTTTCTGCAGAGCGTCTCGCAGCACCGTGCGCATCGTACCGCAGGCATCCCGAACGCCCTGGCAATCGATGCTGAAGGTTGGCGATCGCGGGGGTGGAGCCGGCTCGGTCTCGGGCAACGGCTGCGCGGACACCGGTGGCGCGAGCGGCGGCGCGGGCTCGGCGCTGACAGGCTTCGTCACCGCCGCCGACTTCGGAGGCGGTGGAGGTGCCGCCGGCTCTTCTGCGGCCGCCGACGGCGAGGGAGTTTCGGGATCAGGCTCCGGCTCCACCGCGGCCACGGGCTCGGTCTCGATCGGAGGCTCGGTGATTCTTGCCGCCGCGACCGGCTCGGCCTCGGCCGGAACCTCCGTGGGTGACGGTCTCGTCAGGAAGTACGCCGCAGCGGCCCCACCGGCGAGCAAAAGAACGGCTGCGATCATCACGCCGAGGCGGCTGCCCTTCGCCCTGACTTCGATTTCGTGCGCCCGCACGGTACCGCTGTCCACATGCAATCGAGGGGCGGCCACGGAAGCGGCGCCTGCCATCGTGTGAGGCGGCGGAGGGTCCGGTACGGGCGGGAGCTGAGGTTTGACCGGAGTCACCCCGCGAGTCGTCTCCGACAAGGGCCGAGCTCCAGTTTGGTCCATAGCCGACAGCGCACCCATGAAATCTTCCGCGCTCTGGAAGCGCTTCTCGGGCTCTTTTTCGAGACAGCGCAGGATCAGGGCTTCCACCGCTTCTGGGATCCCGGCTCTCAGGGTGGTCGGCGGCTTCGGCGGTTCGGTCAAGTGTTTGACCAGGATCGCCGGGATCGACGAGTCGTCGAACGGCACCTTCCCGACGAGCATCTCGTAGAGAATGATGCCCAGTGCGTAGAGATCGCTGCGGCGATCCGCCGGTTTTCCTTTCGCTTGCTCGGCAGACATATAGTGCGGAGTCCCGAGCACCATCCCCGTCGAGGTGAGCGCCGGGGTGTCGGGCTCGAGGGTCTTGGCGATGCCGAAATCCAAGAGTTTGGGGCACTCGTGGCCCTCGCTGTCGCGCGAGATCATGATGTTCTGAGGTTTGAGATCGCGATGAACGATGTCCTTGCGGTGGGCCAGAGCAAGCGCGCTCGCGACGCCTCTTGCGAGGGTCAGGGCGCGCCCCGTCGAAAGGGGCCCCTCCTTTTGGATGATCTCTTTCAGGCTCGAGCCTTCGACGAGCTCCATGATGATGTAGAGTGTGCCGTCTTCGGTCTGGCCCAGGTCGTGAACGGTGACGATGTTAGGATGGCTGAGCTTCGCCGCCGCCCTCGCCTCGCGGAAGAATCGCTCGATCATGTCGCTCGAGGTTACGATCTCCTGGCGGATGAGCTTGATGGCGACGGGCTTTCCGAGTAGCAGGTGAGTGCCTCGATAGACGGCGCCCATCCCGCCGCGCTTGAGGAACCCGTCGATGCGGTATTTCCCGTCGAGCGTTCGGCCGATGGGCTGCTCTTCCGGAACAACGGGGTTTTTGAGGAGCGTTCCGTCGTCGGGACAGACACGGGTCGGCGGCTCGAACGTCCGCCCACACTTTGAGCATTTGAGCATGTTTCCATGCTACCAGCGCTGCTTGCTTCCGGCTAGCCTGGGTTTCGCCTTCACGAGCTGCGGCGGTTCGAACCTTCCGGTCCTTGTCGAATCCGAAACTCCCATCCATCTCGAGGACCACCTCGAATCGGCCCGGGTCGACTCGGCTCCGCCGCCCACGGTCTTGCCCGGGCAACGCGACTGGACGTTCGAGGAGGAAAATGCGAGCTGGAAGCCGCTTTCGGTGCCGGCGCCTCCAGAAAACGGGACGCGGTCTCGAGGCGCCACGGTACCTTCTTGCACACTTGCCCACGAGGACGGCGCTTTGCGCGTCTCTCTGAGCGAAGCGAGCCGGTTCGGTGACGTCGTCATCGGAGGTGTGTACACGGAGCTCGACGAGGGGGAGGAGCCGGACCCCTGGGGGGCCATCGTGCTCCGCGCGCGTGCCAGCGATCGGATCCGGGGGGCCGCGGTCTTGCTCGAGCTGGAAGATGACGTGATCTCCGAGAGTGCCATCTCGAGCTTGATGGCCTCCTCCGAGATCGCGCCCGCGTTCTCCGACGGAACGCTTCTCACGTACGTTTTCCCCGCCCGTCTGCCCGAGGGTCTCGACGAGGACGAGCGAGCCACGCGACTCGGCATCGCGTTCGCCGTGCCGCGAGCCTCGCGCATCGATATCGTTTCGGTGACCGCCATACCGGCCGCGGAGCAGCTCACGTGGGCCACGACGATGTCCCTCGGTGATTCTTACGGTCTCGCGACCCGCTCGTCACGCCGTTCGCTCTATGCCCACACCCCGGCGCGAGTCCTGTTTCGTGTCGAGGTGCCGGAAGCCGGGCGGCTCGACTTTGGCTTAGGCGTCGTGCGGGAGGACTTGCCGGTGACCTTCACGATCACGGTTCGGCCCGAGGGCGGTGCCGTGGAGACTCTCTTCCAAGAGTCGTACTCGAACTCCAGCGAATGGGGCCAGCGCAGTCTGGATCTCGCACGTTTCAGCGGAAGCGTCGTATCGCTTTCGCTCCAGGCGGCGGCGGAACGGGACGGAACCGTCGCCTCGTGGAGTGCGCCGACGCTCAGCGGGGCCCGTCGATCCGATAAGCCCAACGTCATTCTCTACATCATCGACGGCGCCGGCGCCGATTTCATGAGCGTCACCGGTTACAAACGGGCGACGACGCCCCGTCTCGAGGAAATTGCCGGAGAAGGCGCCCTCTTCGAGCGGGCGCACAGCAACTCGACCTGGACCCAACCTTCCACGGCGTCGTTCGTGACGTCGCTGCACCACAGCGTGCTGGGCGGATTTCGGCCCGAATCCTCGCCCGTGCCGCCGAGCGTTACGACGCTCGCGGAGCACCTGCACGCCGGCGGCTACCTGACTGCCGCTTTCACGAGCAACCCCAATGCCGCACTCAGCATCGGACCGGAGCACGGAACGGACGTGATAGAGGAGGTGTACGAGCGCGACCACCCTTCGTCCGTCCGGCTGCACGAGCGTTTCTGGGGATTTCGCGAGCACTATCCGGCCGAGCCCTACTGGGCCCACTTTCAGACGACGGATGTGCACGCGCCTTACCCGTCGGTAAATCCCTTTGCCGGTCGGTACGTTTCTGCCGAGCGTCGCGCGAAGCTCGCCGCGTGGGAAAGCGAAATCCAGGGAGGTGCGGTCTGGAGTACGAGCATCTTCGCCGGCTACCGCGAGGAGCTCGCCCGTGCCGGCATCGACGCGCAGGAATTTTACGAAATGCTGCGCGGCCTTTACGACGAGGCGATGACGCAGCAGGACGATCAGGTCGGCCGATTCG
>DASPGQ010000591.1 GCA_035620555.1 Vicinamibacteria bacterium | reverse complement strand
GACGAGACGATCGTCGTCTTCACCGCCGACCACGGCCACTCCCTCGGGGATCACGACTACTCATTTCATCACGGCGATTTTCTGTACGAGTCCAGCGTCCGTATCCCGCTCATCATTCGCTGGCCCGATAAGGTGCCCGCTGGCCTCGTCGTCGGACAGCAGGTGCGCTCCATCGATGTCGCCCCAACGCTTCTGGAGCTGGCTCGGGTCCCGGCCGGGCTCAACATGGACGGCACCAGTCTGGCGAGCTTCTGGAAGGACGCCAACCAACCGCCGCGCGACGCCTATCTAGAATCCGATGTCAAGATGATGGCGGCGAACACCCGGCGCACCGTCGACGGCGTTCTGGGAAAGCTCCGCGCCCTACGGCATGGCGGCTTCAAGCTGGTCATGACTCCAAGCTACGACGGCCCGGTTTTCGAGCTCTACGATCTGATTCAGGACCCCGAAGAGCAAAACAACCTGGCAGAAGCCGAGGAGCATCACGAGATCTTTACCGAGCTGCTTGCTTCGCTTTTAGCCTCGACTCCCGCGGACGAGCGCGCCGCTTTCACGAAAATCGATCGGAAGGCGATCGACGGAGAGTCCGCAGGCGAGAGCGTCCTGGGCAAGAGCGATCGCGAGCTCCTGAAGGCGCTCGGCTACATCAACTGAGAACCTGTCACCTCAAGTTGTACTTCGACAGCAGATAGCGAAAAGAGCGTAGGTTCATCTTGAGCAGCTTCGCCGCTTTGGTCTGAACCCCACTGGCCCGCTCCATCGCCGACGACAAGAGCTCCTTTTCCAGAGTCGCGACCTTCTCGCTGAAATCCAGGCCCTCCTCGGGAAACGCCGACGGTGCGGGCGCAGCATCGGCCGTCCCGCGGGCGCCGCCGGGGTGGCGGATTTTCTCCGGAAGGCGCTCGGGCATGATGATGCTGGATCTCTCGAGGGCGACGGCACGTTCGATCACGTTCTCCAGCTCGCGCACGTTTCCCGGCCAGTCGTAGGCGCAAAGAAGCTCCAGGGCCTCTTCCGAGATCTTGTTGACGGTCTTGCCCATCGCCGACGCCGCCTTCGACAGGCTGTGCTCGGCCAGAAGCGGCACGTCGCTCAACCGTTCCCGCAGAGGCGGCAAATGGATCGGGATGACGTTCAGGCGATAGTAGAGATCTTCGCGAAAACTCTTGTCGCGTACCCCGGCTTCCAGATCTTTGTTGGTGGCCGCGAGAATACGTACGTCGACCTCGATCTCCTCGGTCGAGCCGATGCGGCGGATGCGCCTTTCTTGCAGCACGCGCAGCAGTTTGACCTGCATCGTCGGGCTCATTTCTCCGATCTCGTCGAGGAAGATGGTCCCCCGGTGCGCCACTTCGAACAATCCTTTGTGATTCGTCGTGGCTCCGGTGAAGGAGCCTTTCAGGTGGCCGAACAGCTCGCTCTCGAGCAGAGTCTCGGGAACGGCGCCACAGTTGATCGAGACGAAAGGCTCATCGGCTCGCGGACTGTTCACGTGAATCGCGCGGGCCGCGAGCTCCTTTCCCGTGCCGCTCTCCCCGGTGATCAGCACGGTCGACATCGTCGCCGCTACCGACTTCAAGTGCTCGAAGAGCTCCAGCATCACCGGGCTGCGTCCGAGCATGCTGTCCAGGCCATACTTCTGTTTGAGCTCACGCTTGAGGTTGCCGACCTCTTCCTTCAGCCGCTCCTTCTCCAGCGCGTTGCTGATATTGGTCTTCAGCTCCTCGACCTTGAAGGGCTTGGTGAGGTAGTCGTAGGCTCCGAGCCGCAGCGCCTCGACCGCGGTTTCCGCCGAAGCGTAGGCCGTCACCATGATGACCGGAATCGATGGATCCGTCTCTTTGACGTGGCGCAGGACCTCGACGCCGCTCATGTCCGGCATCTTGATGTCCGATATAACCAGGTCGTAGGCGTTTCTCTCCAGCAGCTTGATGGCCGCCCCCCCGGATTCCGCTGCCGTCACCCGGTAGCCGTCCTTGCCGAGCGCGATCTCGAGCAGCTGACGCATGGACTCTTCGTCATCCACGACGAGGATCCGATTCAATCCAATGTCCTCCGGTCCAACGGGAAGTGCACCGAGACCTCTGTGCCCTTGGAAGCGATGCTGGCCACTTCTATGACCCCATTGTAGTCTTTGACGATCCGGTAGACGATAGCCAGACCGAGGCCGCTTCCCCGCGTTCCAGAAAATGGCTCGAACACCCGATTCATCTCGCCCCGGGAGAAGCCGACGCCTTCGTCGCGAAACGTCATCACGACCTCTCCCGAGCCGTTTCGGGACAGCGCCATCTCCAGCCGGCCTCCGTCGGGCATCGCCTGAATCGCGTTGCGCGCGAGGTTCCAGGTGATTTGCTTCATCTGATTCGGATCGGCAAACATTTGGATCGGGGTTTTCGGCAGGCCGAGGACGATCTCGTGTGCCGGCAGCACCTCGGCGCTGTTGCCGAGAAGAGCTGCCGTCTCTTCGATCACCGACCGCAGATCGATCAATCCGAGCTCGAAACGGGGTGGACGCGCGTAGTCGAGAAACTCTGTCAGCGTTCCCGAGAGGCGCTCCGATTCACGCACGATGATGTCCATCAAGCGCTTCTTGTCGTCGCTCAGCTCATGTGATTCCCTGAGCACCTGAACCGAGCCGCTGATCGAAGCGAGCGGGTTTCTGATCTCGTGCGCCATTCCCGCCGCCATCTCGCCCATCGTGGCCAGGTTCTCCTTCAGACGGACCTCTCGTTCGAGGCGCTTGATCTCGGTGAGATCCTGGAAGATGAAGAGAAAGCCGCTCTTGGTCTCCCCTTCGAAGAGCAGATAGCTCGCGCTCAGTCCCAGGTAGATCTCCTCGCCACGCTTGTTGAGGTAGGCTCCTTCCATGCGAAGGTAGCGCCTGCCAGCGAGTTTCGTCTTGACCCGCTCGAGAAAGTCCTCCCGTTCCCCCAAAAGGGCGACCACGTTCTCGCCGATGGCGCGGCCCGGCGCCAAAGCGAAGATCGTAGCCGCGGCCTCGTTGAAGAAATTGATGCGTCCTTCGAAGTCGGTCGTCATCAGCCCCGCGGTGATCGAGTCGAGGATCGTCTGGTTGAAGACCTGTAGGTCGGCGAGGAAGTCCGAAGCTTCTTCCAGCTTCCGACCCGTCAGCCTGAGGCTTTCCGAGAGATAACTGGTCAGGAGCGCCACGGTGTAGAAACCGAATATGTTGAGAAAGATCGTATAGGCGACGATTTGAGAGGGAACGATCGCCGGGACCGGACGGTCTGGAGTCGGGTAGGGGGCGATCACGCCGTGGTACAGCGCCTGGATCAAACCGGCGTAGAGGATCGACGCGAGCGATGCGGCCACCAATCCGCCGCGGCGAAACAAGATGATGCTCGCCGCAATGATGCTGATGAAGTACAGGAAAGAAAAGTTGCTGTCGATGCCTCCGGTGTAGTGAACGATTCCGGTGACGATGACGATGTCGCCGGCGATCTGGACGTAAGCCAATTCCCTGCGGTGGCGGGCGGTGGGCCGCCACACCAAAGCATAGAGGAGAGTGAGCAGATAGGTGAGCGCGATGAGAAAGTAGAAGGGATCCGCAGGCTCACGGGGGGTAGCGATGACCTCGGCGACGACGGCGGCTCCGAGGAGCGCGGTGACCACGACGACGCGGAGCACCATGAGCCAGACCAGCGCCGTGTCGGCGACGCTGCGAGCATGTGTCCTCACGAAAACGAACCACGCGCGACGGGTTGGACCTCCGAACGCGCGACCAGACGCCTATCGTTTGCCTAGAGCAGGGTGATGAAAGGACTCAGCCCACCCTGCGCGAGCGGCCAGCCTTCGCTGAAGCTTCGGCGGCCCGCCGTAGCCTTGGCGGAGGCGGGAGCCCGGCGCGCTATTGAGCATTCTAAGACAGCTGCTGAATCAGGCTGAAGATCGGCAGATACATCGAGATGACGATTCCGCCGACGACGACACCCAGGAAGAGGATCAAAAGGGGCTCCAGCAGCGTCATCAAGTTCCCTATCGCGGTATCGACCTCGTCCTCGTAGAAATCCGCGATCTTACTGAGCATGGTGTCGAGGGCACCGGTCTGTTCTCCGACGGAGATCATCTGTACGACCATCGGCGGGAATACGTCCGTGTGCTTCAAAGGCGCGGCGAGCGACTGCCCCCCTTCGACGCTCTTCCGCGTCGCCATGATCGCGTCCTCGACGATCGCGTTGCCCGACGTGCGGGCCGTGATCTCCAGCCCGTCCAGGATCGGGACGCCACTCGAGATGAGTGTGGACAGGGTCCGGCAGAATCGAGCCACGGCGATCTTCCGGAGGATCATGCCGATGATCGGCATCCGGAGAAGCAAGCCGTCGAGCCGCCTGCGGCCGTCGTAGGTGTCGTGGTAGCGCTTTATGAGGTACACGCCCAGCACCCCGCCGATGACCATGATGGGCAGGAGCCGCACGAACCAATTGGATACCCAAATGACGATACGCGTTGGCAGTGGGAGTTGAGCACCGAGTCCGGCGAACAGAGCGGCGAACGTCGGAATGACTTTCCAGAGAATGACACTCACGACGAGAATGGCAATCGAGATGACGGCCGCGGGATAGACCAGCGCGGACTTGACTTGCGACTTCAGCTTCACCGCTTTCTCGATGTAGGTGGCTAGCCGTTTCAAGATAGTGTCCAGGATTCCGCCGGCCTCGCCGGCCGCGACCATATTGGTGAAGAGGTCGTCGAAAACCTTGGGATGTTTTTTCATCGCATCGGCAAGAGACGAGCCGCCCTCCACGTCTTGCCGTACCTGTAGCAGAACCTTCTGAAAATTGGGGTTGTCCTGCTGGGTTCCCAGGATCTCGAGGCATTGAACCAGCGGAAGCCCGGCGTCGATCATCACCGAGAACTGCCGGGTGAAGATTGCCACGTCCTTGGGCTTGATGCCTCCGCCGAACTTGGGAAGCGCGATCTCCTTCCCCTTCTCCTTGACGCTGGTGACGAGAATTTGCTCGCGCCGAAGCATCGCGACGACTGCGTCTTTGGAATCGGCAACACGCTCGCCCGTGGTTGTCGCACCGGTGCGCGTCCTGCCTTTGAACACGTAGGCCGGCATCGTCTAGCCTCCTTAGCTCCTAATGTCGTTCCCGCTCTTCTTGCCTGAGATCGAAACTCATGGGAAGAGCATCATCTTGCCCGCGGTCGCGGTCGTACATAGGCGAATCGAGTTGGAACGCCACTGACTCATTGCTGTCTCTGGGTGCCAGCTATCTTACTATCCTTCGGCAAACCGCTCAACGCCGCACCACCCCCGGCCGGCCTCCAGCGGAAAGAGGCCGCTGTTGCTGAGATGCCGGGGTCAGACCCGTTCCGCGATTGATCATGTCCTGGAGCTCGTCGGGGTTCGAGGACATCGAGAGGGCGAGCTGAAGCGTGATCTGCTTCTTGAAATAGAGCGTGGCGAGGCTCTGGTTGAACGTCTGCATGCCATGCTTTTCCTGGCCCGTCTGCATGG
>DASPGQ010000590.1 GCA_035620555.1 Vicinamibacteria bacterium | reverse complement strand
ACGGCCTCGGTGAAGCGGCCCGCATTCAGGAAGAGGCTTCCGAGCTCCGCCCGCACCGCCGGATCTCGAGCATTCTCACCGGCACGAGCCTCAAGCTCCGCCCTCTTCTCTTCGTCGAGCGCTTCGAACTGGGGCTCCTGTTCGAGCCCGATCGAAGAGCTGGACATCTCGGGAGGCCGGGAAGCGACCTGGTCGGTGAGCTCGACCGCCGGGCTCACGGCGTGAAACAGGAAGTAGCCGGCAACGACGCCGAAGGTGAGACCCGAGACGAAGAAGACGAGGTCACGCACCACGGCGGGAGTGTATCAGCTTCCCGCGCTCGGCATCCAGCTTCCCGTCACCGGCGCGCCTTCCCTCGAATGGGTGCGTCGGGGCGCGAAGAGGCCGCTCTCGCGCAAGGAGAGCACGCCGGTATAGAGAAAGCCGACTTGAAAGAGAACGAGGAAGGGGAGCGAGCCCACGATCTGATGGCTGGCGGCGTAGGCGACGGCAATGGTGAAGTACAGGCCGAGCACCACTTCCACGAGCGGAAGAAGGCTCCGCGTCCCACGATACTTCTTCCGTTTCCATCCGTCGTTGCGCGATTCGATGCGGTACTTCGGGGTGCGCACGAAACCGCTCGGACGGCCGAAGAGCGCCTCGAGGACGGCCATCGCGTTGTTGACGCTCATGCCGATGCCGAGCGACAGGAGCATGGGCAGGACCTTGATCCGCGCCCTCCAGTCGTCATGGATCTCTCGCTGGGAGACCACGTAGAAGCCCGTGACCGACACCGTGGCCGCCATGAAGAAGGGAAGGTCTACGAGGAACATCTCGTGCCAGCCCATGTCGAAGCGGACGAGCATGCTGGGGAAGACGAGGAGCGAGAGCAGCACCATGAGAGGATAGGCGAGGTTCGCCGTCAGGTGGAAGACGGACTCGACCTTGACGCGCAGGGGCAGCGGGCTCGCGAGCAACCGCGGCAGGAGCTTTCTCGCCGTCTGGAACGAGCCCTTCGACCAGCGATGCTGCTGGCTCTTGAACGCGCTCATGGTGACGGGGATCTCCGCCGGAGTCACGACATCGGGGAGGAACACGAACCGCCAGCCACGGAGCTGGGCCCGGTAGGACAGATCCAGATCCTCGGTGAGCGTATCGTGCTGCCAGCCCCCGGCGTCTTCGATGGCGCGACGCCGCCAGATCCCGGCGGTCCCATTGAAGTTGAAGAAGCACCCCGAGCGATTCCTGCCCCCGTGCTCGAGTACGAAGTGGGCGTCCAGGAGAATGGTCTGCGCCCGGGTGAGCAGGGAGTACTCGTGGTTGATGTGCCCCCAGCGGGCTTGAACCATGCCGACACCGGAGTCGACGAAGAAATGAACCGTCTGCCTCAGGAAGTCAGGAGGCGGCACGAAATCGGCGTCGAAGATCGCGATGAGCTCCCCTCGGGCTCCTTCGAGACCCGCCTCGAGCGCGCCCGCCTTGAAACCGGTTCGGTCGTCTCGATGAAGGTGGTGAATGTCGATGCCCCGCTCGCGGTGGTGCGCGACCCGCCGTCGCGCGAGCTCGGCGGTCTCGTCGGTCGAATCGTCGAGCACCTGGATCTCGAGCCGCTCGGGAGGATAGTCGAGGGCGCAGACGGCGTCGATGAGCCGCTCCACCACGTACAATTCGTTGAACACCGGAAGCTGAACGGTGACCTTCGGGAGCTCGTCGAATCGACCCGCTGGATTCGGACGATTCGCACGGTAGCGGTAATAGAGGTAGACCATCAGGTAGCGATGCCCACCGAAGATCGAGAGAGTCATCAGAACGGCGAAGTAGGCCGTGAGCAGGAGCACTTCCATCGAACTCATCATCGTATCCCAAATTTCGCCTCGACGAGGACCAAATGAGCTCCACGACGGACCGCACGATCCTCGTTGGCCTGGGACTCGTCGAGCTCGCTCTCGCCGCGGCCGCGGCGCGCTTCGTCGATCGCGAAGCGGGATATCCGATCTACCTGGCACTGTATCTGGCGATGGGGCTTCCGTGGCTCCTGGCCTCGTACCACGTCGTGCGACACGACCAGGGGAGTTCGGGCTCGCTCGGCCTCGTCTTCTTTCTCGCGCTTTCGATGCGGGCGGGCTTTCTCTTCACCGGGCCCGTGCTCTCCGACGATCTCTATCGCTACCTGTGGGACGGCCGGGTGGCCCACGCGGGGATCAACCCCTACCGGTACGCTCCCGAAGCGCCCGAGCTCGCCTTTCTCAGAAACGAGGACTACGGCGGCATCAATAACAAGGACATCCCCACGATCTACCCGCCGCTCATGCAAATGGCCTTCTTCGCCGTCACGAGCGTGAGCGAGAGCCTCCTGGCGATGAAGGCGTTCTTCGTCGCCGTGGATGTCGCGCTTCTGGTCGTGCTCGCTTTCATCCTGCGGGCAGCCTCGCTCAATCCGGAGCGCGTGCTCGTCTACGCCTGGAGCCCCCTCGCGATCGTGGAGATCGCGGGCAGCGGGCACAACGACGTTCTCGGGGCACTCTTCCTCATGGCCGCGCTCGCGGCTCTCGGCGGCGGAAAGGAGCGATGGGCGCCCGCCTTCATGACGCTTTCGGGGCTCTCCAAGCTCTTGGGCTTCGCGGTCCTTCCTCTCCTGGCGCGGCACGTGAAAAAAGCGACCTTCATCGCCGTGCCCCTCTTGGTGCTGGCGTTCTCGCTCCCCTACGCTTCGGCGGGGAGACTCGCCTTCCGCGGTCTCCGCGAGTACGGGCTGAGGTGGAGAGGAAACGACAGCCTGTTTCACGTTCTGTACGCGGCCACGGGCTCGCTCGAGACCGCGAAGCTCGCCGCCGCCGCCATCCTCGCTCTTCTCGTCGCCGCCCTCGTCGTCAAGAGAACGCCCCCTCGGACGAGCGCGTATTTGACCGTGGGGGCGGTGCTCCTCCTCGCCCCAATCGTCCATCCGTGGTATTTGCTCTGGATCGCACCGCTTCTGTGTCTCCGCCCGAGCCCGGCGTGGATGTTTCTGAGCTTGAGCGTCGGATTGAGCTATCACTCCGCTTATCTGGCCGAGCCGGGCCGCGCCTGGGAGGACCTCGTCTGGGTCAAGGGGCTCGAGTACGGGCCGTTCTTCTTTCTCGCTTTGTTGAGCCGGCACTTCGGGGGAAAGTAGCAAAGTAGTGCCTGTCCCTACTTTGGTGGATCACGGAAGTCCTGTACTAAGCTTAGATCCCGATGTCCCCCGAGCGCGTCCGCGACATTCTGAGAGCCGTCGAGCGCGGCGAACAGTCCGCCGACACCGCCTGGGAGACGCTCCGCACGCTCGGATTCGAGGACCTCGGATTCGCCAAGGTCGACCATCATCGAGCGCTGAGGCGAGGGTTTCCCGAAGTCGTATTCGGGCCGGGGAAGACGCCTCTCCAAATTGCGTCGATCGTCCGATCGCTCGCCGATGGCGGGCACCTCGTTCTCGTCACCAAGACGAATCAAGAGGCGTTTCGCGCCGTCGAGAAGCTCGTCGAGGGCGCCTCGTGGAAGGGGGAGGCTCGTGCGATCGTCGTGGGCGAACCGCCGGCGACCACGAACGGCAAGGCGGCGGTGCTCGCGGCGGGCACGTCCGACATTGCCGTCGCCGAGGAAGCCGCGCTCACGCTCGAGCTCATGGGAGCTTCGGTCGAGAGGATCATCGACGTCGGTGTGGCGGGCCTCCATCGGCTCGCGGCCCACCGGTCGGCGCTTTTGAGCTCGGACGTGCTCGTGGTGGTCGCGGGAATGGAGGGCGCGCTCCCGAGCGTCGTTTCCGGACTGACGGACGTTCCGGTCATCGCCGTTCCCACGAGCGTCGGCTATGGCGCCAGCTTCTTCGGTCTCGCCGCGCTTCTGGCGATGCTCAACGGCTGCTCGCCGGGGGTGGCCGTGGTGAACATCGACAACGGGTTCGGGGCCGGGTACCTGGCGGGTATGATCTGCCGCAAACGGGCCGGTTGAAGCGCCGGGGGCTCGCGGCGACTGCGTTACCGGCGTGTTACAATGGGGGATTGGGTTTTCCAACCGTGGCTTCGTATCGATGAACAGGAGTGCCGAGAAGGCTCTAGAGTTCAACAAGATACGCGAAGCTCTCGCGGGTCTTGCCGAGACCCCCGGCGGACGGCGCACGGCATCGACTCTCACCCCCTCGATCGAGGAGCTCGAAGTGAGTCGGGCGCTCGACGAGACGAGCGAAGCCAGACGGCTGATCGACCAGAACGAGCGCTTGTCGCTTGCCGGTCTTCCGGAGATCGACGAGGACCTCGACGAGCTGAAGGTGGCGGGGCACGCGCTCGACGTCCAAAGTTTCGTTCGCCTCGCGGGGTTCTCTTCGGTCGCGGGTCGCACCAAGGCCGGTCTGGAGCGAAAAACCGAGGAGCTGCCCCTCCTGTCGGCGCGCGCCCGCGACCTCGCGGACCTCTCACCGGTGGAAGCCGCCATCCGACAGGTCGTCGACCTCGACGAGGAGGCGGTCCGAGACGACGCGAGCCCGGAGCTCGAAAAACTTCGCTCCAAGTCGCGCCGTCTGCGCGCGCGAGTGGCCAAGATCCTCGATGCCACCGTGAGCTCGCGAGACAACCAGAAGCTTCTTCAGGAACCGATCGTCACGCTTCGAAACAACCGGCCGGTGGTGCCGGTCAAGGCGGAATGCCGATCGCAGTTTCCCGGAATCGTCCACGGGGCCTCCGCGAGCGGCGCCACGATCTTCGTCGAGCCTTCGGGAGCGGTTCCGCTGGGGAACGAGATTGCGGCGCTCGCCGATCGCGAGGCGGCCGAGGTCCGGCGCATTCTGCGCGCGCTCACCGACCGCGTGAGGACTTTCGCGAGCGAGCTCATGGCCGCCTCCCAGGCGCTTTCGACGCTCGACTTCATCGGAGCCAAGGGGCGGCTGTCGGAGCACTACCGGGCGGTGAGGCCCACTCTCACGACCGAGGACGTCCTGGTGCTGCACGATGCGCGCCATCCGCTCCTCGAAGAGCCGGTGCCGCTCACGTTTCGGCTCTCCGAGGGCCGTCGGGGGCTCGTCTTCACCGGTCCCAATACCGGAGGAAAGACGGTCGCGCTCAAGACGGCGGGGCTTCTCGCATTGATGGCGCAGTCGGGGCTGCACGTTCCCGCGAGCTCGTCGAGCACGTTCCCGATATTCCATTCGGTCTTCGCCGACATCGGAGACGATCAGTCCATCGGCTCGTCGCTTTCCACCTTTTCGGCGCATCTCGCGAAGATCGTGGAGATGGAGCGCGGGCTCGAGAAGCCGGCCCTCGTGATCCTGGACGAAGTCGGCACCGGTACCGACCCCGCGGAAGGGGGCGCGCTCGGCACGGCGCTCGTCGAGCACTTCCTCGAACGAGGCGCCCTGGTTCTCGCTTCGACTCACCACGGCCTCTTGAAAGCCTACGCCCTGACGAGCGAGGGCGTCGACGCGGCGTCGTTCGACTTCGACCCCGAGAGCTACCGTCCCACCTATCGAATCATCGAGGGGGCCGCGGGAAGGAGCATGGCCTTCGAGATGGCGGAACGCCTGGGGCTGAACCCGGCGATCGTGAACCGGGCCCGTCGTCTGCAGGGCGAGCGCGACCGCCAGGTGGGTGAGCTCGTCGAGCGGCTCGAGGCGGGGAGCGCTCGAATCGAGAAGGAACAGCAGGCCCTTGCCGAAGCGCGGGCGCGGCTCGAAGCGGACAAAGCTCAGGAGCATCGCGAGCGCAGGCACCGCCTCAGAGACTTTCGTGCCTCTCTCGAAAAGGAGCTCGATCAAACCCGCGGTCAGCTCCGAAGCCTGGTGGGGGAGGCGCGCGAGGCCGTCAAGGAGATCCGCGCCTCGCGTCGCGAGGACGAAAAGCGTTTGCTCGAGGTCGAGCGGAAGATCGAGGCAGGGCTCGAAGCGATCGCGACCCGAGTCGCCGACGAGCCGGCGGAGCGGCGCGCCGACCTGCCCATCGCGCCGGGCGCGAGGGTGCTCGTCTCGTCATTCGGCGTGGAAGGCGACGTCGTCGCCATCCAGGGGAAAGAAGCGGAAGTCCTGGTGCACGACAAGAAGCTGCGCCTGCCGCTCGAGAGTCTCGAGGCCTTGGCCCGGAAGGCGCCCGCGTCGGCCGAAGGGGTCGTAGCGAGATTCGCGAAGTTGCCGGCGCCCAAGGTCGTCAAGACCGAGCTGAACCTCGTCGGCTGCACCGTCGAAGAAGCCATCGAGCGGGCCGACAAATTCCTGGACGACGCCCTCCTGAGCGAGTATCGTCAGGTTCGTTTGATTCACGGCCACGGCACCGGACGGTTGAAGAATGCCCTCCGCGAGTGGCTCTCGGAGCACCCCCAGGTGGGGCGGCACGAGAGCGAGAACCGAGGAGGGGTAACGGTCGTAGAGTTCAAAGACTGAGCATGGCTTCGATTCCGCAGGACTTCATCGATCGGCTTCGAAGCTCGACCGACATCGTGAGCCTCGTGTCCACCTACGTTCCGCTCAAAGCGTCGGGCAAGAGCTTCAAGGGCCTCTGCCCATTTCATAGCGAGAAGACGCCCTCGTTCCACGTCAACCCCGAAAGGCAGATCTTCCACTGCTTCGGATGCCAGGAAGGGGGCGACGCGTTCAAGTTCTTGATGCTCTACGACAAGCTGTCGTTCGTCGAGGCGATCGAGCACCTCGCGGCGCGCGCGGGAATGCGCCTGCCGAAGACGACGGGCGCGGCGCGGCATGAGGCCGACCGGGGCGTGCTGATGGAGATCCATCGACAGGCGGCACGGTACTTTCGGGCACAGCTCGATACACCCGCGGGGAGCGGAGCGCGCGCCTACATCGAGGCGAGGGGGATCTCCCGGGAGACGGTCGAGAGACAGGGGTTCGGCTTCGCTCCCGACGAATGGTCGGGCCTGCTCTCCCACCTGACGCGGCGCGGCATCGATGCCGAGGCGATTGCCCGGGCGGGACTGGTCGTCCCCCGCAAGAACAGCCAGGGTCATTACGATCGCTTCCGCAAGCGGGTCATGATCCCGATCCGAGCGGAGTCCGGGCAGGTCGTGGCCTTCGGCGGACGCATTCTCGGTGACGGGGAGCCAAAGTACCTGAACTCCCCGGAAAGCCCCATCTATAACAAGAGCACGCTCCTCTATGGATTCGACGTCGCCAAGGACGCGATTCGAAAAGAAGGCTCGGCGATCCTCATGGAAGGCTACATGGACTGCATCCAGGCCTATCAAGCGGGGATCTTCCACGCGGTGGCCTGCTGTGGCACCAGCCTCACCACCGGGCATGCCCGGCTCCTGCGCCGCTACACCGAGCGGATCGTGGTCAACTTCGACCCCGACCCCGCCGGCCAGCGGGCGGCCCGTCGGAGCATCGATCTCCTTCTCGAGCAAGGCTTCGAGGTTCTGGTGATGTCGCTTCCGGGGGGAAAAGACCCCGACGGGTTCATCCGGGAAGACGGGCCCGAGGCCTACCGCAAGCTCCTCGCCCGGGCCCCCTCGTTCGTGGACTTCTTGATCCGGGACGCTTCCGAGCGCTACGATGTAGAGACGCCTAGAGGCAAGGCGGCGTTTCTCGACGACGTCCTGCCGGTGATCGGGAAGATTCCGAACCGGGTGGAGCGAGTCGGCTATATAGGCCCCCTCGCGGAGCGCGCCGGCATCTCGGACCAGGCGGTCCTGAGCGAGCTGAGGCGGCACGTGGAGACGAAAGCCCAACGGTTCCAACTCCCAACCCCAGAGCGAAAAGAGATCAAACTGGCTGAACGGGAGCTCATTCGATTCTTGGTTTCGACCGAGCAGGAGACCGCGGTCCTCGACGAGCTCGAGGATGCGGACATCGAGGGATTGGCAACCGCCTCCATATTGAAAGCGATGAAAGAAGTGGCGGCGTCGGGCGAGCTGACGTCGAAACGGCTCATGGACCGACTCGAGTCCGAGGCCGCGAAGAACCAGCTGACCGCCATCTTGATGGAGCCATCGCCCTTGGGCCCGAGGCAAAGTCCACGCGACTGCCTGAACGGGCTTCGACGAGATCGACTGAAGCGCGAGCTTTCACGACTCCGTCGGAAGCTGGCGCATGCGGCCGACGACGATAACTTGACCGCCGAGATCCTCTCCCTGGCTCGGCGCATCGAAACGTTGGGAAGGGTAGAGACGAGCGCATGACCGAGGAAACCATCCGCAATCTTGCCATCGAAGAGAAGTACGACGAGGTCAAGGCCCTCATCACTCTCGGAAAGGAGAAGGGTTATCTCCTTTACGACGAGGTCAACGACATGCTTCCGTCGGAGGTCAGCTCCTCGGAAGAGCTCGACGAGCTGTTCGACGCTTTCGGCAACGCCGGCATCGACATCGTCGAATCGGAAGACAAGTACAAGGAGCTCAAGGCGTCCGGTCTCGCCGGTCTCGGCAAGCAAGGCGACGTCGAGCTGGATCTGACCCCGGGTGCGTTGGAGAAGACCAACGATCCGGTGCGCATGTACCTCCGCGAGATGGGCACGGTGCCGCTGCTCACCCGAGAAGGAGAGGTGGCGATCGCCAAGCGCATCGAGCGGGGCAAGAACATGGCCACCAACGCGATCACCCGAACCGTCGCCGTCGCCAAGGAGGTCATCGAGCTGCGCCAGGTGCTCCAGAACGGTACGGTCAACGTGCGAGACTTCGTCATCCTGAACGAGGAGGAGCTCACCGAGCAGAAGATCGAGAACCACCGCCGCAAGACCATCGCCGCCATCGACAAGATCGAAGCGGCCTACCGCGCGGCCAAGACCTACGAGAAGCGCTTCGTCAAGCTCAAGAAACGTTCCCGCGGCTACGTCAAGGGAAAGTGGAAGCTCGGACGGATGCGGATCGAGCTGGCGCGCTCCGTGAGGAGCATCGATTTCACCGATGGCTACCAGTCGCGGCTGCGCGAGCGCGTTCGAGAGGGCGTGGAGAATTTTCAAGTTCTCGACCGGAAGCTCAGCCGCTACGAGTCCAAGCTCGCGGCCATCAAGGGGCGGGGCAAGGCGAAAGACGAGGACCGAACCCGAATTCGCAGCGAGATTCGCAAGGTCCGCGGCGACGCCCGCGTGCTCCAGGACGATCTCGAAGCCACCCAGGAAGAGCTCAAACGCTCGCTCTACACCATCCGCGAGGGAGAGGCGCAGGCCCAGCAGGCGAAGACCGAGCTCGTGGAGGCGAACCTGCGACTCGTCGTCTCCATCGCCAAGAAATACACGAACCGGGGCCTGCAGTTCCTGGACCTGATCCAGGAGGGGAACATCGGCCTCATGAAGGCGGTGGACAAGTTCGAGTACCGTCGCGGATACAAGTTCTCGACCTATGCCACCTGGTGGATCCGGCAGGCGATTACCCGGGCGATCGCCGATCAGGCCCGCACCATCCGGATCCCGGTGCACATGATCGAGACGATCAACAAGCTCATCCGCACCTCCAGGAGCCTGGTTCAAGAGTACGGGAGAGAGCCGACCTCGGAGGAGATCGCCAAGCGGATGGACATCCCGGTCTCCAAGGTCCGGAAGGTGCTCAAGATCGCCCAGGAACCGATCTCGCTCGAGACCCCGATCGGAGAGGAAGAGGACAGCCATCTCGGCGACTTCATCGAGGACCGAGGAATCGTCTCGCCGGCGGAGCAGGTCATCAACACCAACCTGAAGGAAATGACCGAGGCCGTGCTCAAGACGCTCACCCCGCGCGAGGAGAAGGTCATCAAGATGCGATTCGGCGTGGGCGACGGGAGCGAGCATACTCTCGAGGAGGTGGGACAGAGCTTCGCGGTGACGCGGGAGCGGATCCGGCAGATCGAGACGAAAGCGCTCCGAAAGCTTCGCCACCCTTCGAGGAGCCGCAAGCTGAAAGCCTTCCTGGAGGGATCGCGCATCTGACATGCGAGGACGAGCCCGGAGCGACGTCGAGGCAAATCGCAGGACGAGCGGGCTCGCGTGGAAACAAGAGGGGCCCATAGCTCAGTGGTTAGAGCCCCCGGCTCATAACCGGTTGGTCCTAGGTTCGAGTCCTAGTGGGCCCACCATACCCCTTCCGGTCGCTCGGCGAGGCAGAGCGATCGCAAAATCGCCACCCCGAGGTGGCGGCCGGGGAAGCGGCCGTCGCCCCACGTTCAAGGTGCCCTTGGTGGCACCTTTTTTTTGTGCCTTTCCCACGGTCAAAACCGAATCGAGGAACTCCCGATGATGCCCGAGATCGAGAATCTGGTGAGGCTTCAGGCGCTCGACGACGAGATGAGAGCGCTCGAGACGAGACTCGCCGCCATCCCCAAGGAAATTGCCGCACTGGAGAACGAGATCGCGACCGAGAAGCGGAATCTCGAGGAGGCGGAGAAGGCGCTCGGCGAGACCCAGAAGGCCCAGCGCGCTTTCGAGAGAGACCTATCGCTCGCCGAGGAGAAACACGAGAAGTACAAAGATCAGCTGATGAACGTGAAATCGAACGAAGAGTACAAGGCGATGCAGAGACAGATCGAGATCGCCAAACAGCACATCAGCGATATCGAGGACTCTATTCTCGCCGGGCTCGATCAGATCGAAGCGCTCGAAGCCCGGAGGCGGGCGCGCGACGAGGAGCTGAAGAAGGGGCTGGTCGAGATCACGGCGATGGAGAAGGAGCTCGAGGACGAGCGGGGACGTTTACAGAAAGAGCTCGACGGTCGGAGGAGCTCCCGCGAGGCGATTCTTCCGTCCATCTCCAGCGACCTCCTCGGCGAATACCAGGCGATCGCCCGGTCCAGAGGCGGCGTCGCCGTGGCCGAGGCCATCGACGAGCACTGCCAGGTGTGCATGGTGCGGCTCAGGCCCCAGGTTTTCCAGGAGCTCAAGATCGGCGACCGGGTCCACCACTGCGGGAACTGCAATCGCATCCTCTTCTATCGGGAGAAGGAGCCCACCCCGGCCACTTGATACGGCTGGTTTCGGGGGGATTAGTAACGGTAGACTCAAGACGCGAAAGGCGCAAAGGCATGAAAGAGAACCTCGAGCCCAAACCGAGCCTGACAGATTCCCAGGCCGAGCGCTTGTGGCGCCAGCTCGAAGAGGAGCGACGTGCGGGCTCGACGATCTTGTTCGAGAACGTCGAGGATGCCGTAACACATCTCTCGGGCGGAGAGGCCGCTGGGCGAAAGACGTCGTCCAGCCGAGCCAAACGGCGAAGCCGGCACACACCCTAGCTCGGACTGGTCCGGCTTCGGATTCCCACGATCGAGATCACCCGGCCTACGCCCTCGCCCTGCCGGCGATAGGAGTGAAAGCGCTCGTTCTCGCACGAAGTGCAGCGACCGCAGTCGTAGATCCGGTCCGCGGCAACCCCGGCCTCCTCGAGCTGCTTCCGGTTGTCGGCGACGAGGTCGAGGTGCTTTCGACCGCGCGGTCCATCATGGGTAATCGCCGACACGTTCCGGCCCGACTCGGCGAACGCCTCGACCACCTCGTCTCCAACCTCGAAGCAGCACGCCCGGATCGCGGGTCCGATGGCCACGTGAGTCTCCTGTGGTTCGACGCCGAGCTCTCTCGTGAGAGTCCTCACCGCCGTCGTGGCGACCCGCGCCAGCGTGCCACGCCAGCCCGCATGGACGGCCGCGACCGCGTTCGTCGTCTCGCTCCAGAACAGAAGCGGCAGGCAATCCGCGCTATGAACGATGAGGCCGAGGCCGGGCTCGTCGGTCAAAAGGCCGTCGGCTTCGAGAATCGTGTCGTTCGTCCGCACCAGGCGAACGGTCTTGCCGTGAACCTGTCTCATGTACGTCGAGCCAGTGAGGCCGAGAGCCTCGACGAGCCTCCGCCGATTCTCGTTCCCTTGGCCGCGATCTCCGAACCCGTGGGTGCGAAGAGTGAATCCGTGAGGCACGTCGCTCTCCTCGAGCACCCGGCAGAAGAGGCGATCGAATCCGGAATGGGCGCGAACGGAGAAGAGCTCGGACAACTCAGGCGAGGCTCGGGGCGAGCGCGGACGCTTTCTCGTACTGGCTCTGGAGAAGCTCCGGTTTCATCCCGTTGTCGATGTGCTCCCAGGGAAGCGGCTCGCCCGGAGAACGCTCCCGGTGGATGGTGGCGTCGAGACCCAGACCTTCTTCCTTCATCGCTCGGCTCAAATCCGCTTCGCCTCTCGCCATGCGAACGATCACCGGAGCGAGCCTCCGGTCGCCGAGCGACAAGACCGCCTGGAGCCTTTCCTGTCGCGGCGATTTGAAGTTGGCCTCCACGTTCGGCATGCGCGCCATGGCGCGCTCGAGACGGCGCATCTTGCGCCGGAGCTCCGGCACCCGTTCCATGGCGTGCCACTGGAACGGAGTCCCGGGCTTGGGAATGAACGGATTGACGCTCGGAATGATTCGCCCGAGCCTTCCGCGGCGCCGTCCGTGATCGAGCAGCCGGTCGCGCACCTGGCTCACGAGGTCGATCATGGCCTCGAGATCTTCCTCGCGCTCGGTGGGAAGCCCGACCATCAGGTAGA
>DASPGQ010000589.1 GCA_035620555.1 Vicinamibacteria bacterium | reverse complement strand
CCTCGATTGCGACCAGAATCGACCGTATCAGCCGGACCCGAGAGACGAAAATTTCCCGACGCCGGTCAGAAGAAGCTCATTTTCAACGCGGCACTGACGGTGAAGCCATCGAGGCGATCGTTCAGGCGATCCGCCCCTCCGATGAAACGATAGCCGCCTCCGAAGCCGAGACGGAATCGTTCGCTGAATCTACCCGACAAACTTGTAACCCAATCGGTGCACGGTAACGATGAACTGTGGCCGGGAGGGGTTGGGCTCGATCTTTTGGCGCAAGCCGGATACGTGCACGTCGACCGTTCGCGAGAAGGGCATCAGCTCGTAACCCCAAACCTGGCGTAGGAGCTCGTCCCGGCTCAGGGTCGCCCCGCGATTCTCGATGAAGTACTTGAGCAGCTTGAACTCCAGCGCCGACACCTCGATGACCTTCCCCTTCCTCAGGACCTCGACGCGGCGAAAGTCCACTTCGACGTCCGCGAAGCTGTACCGCTCTGCCGCCGACGCGTCGACCGGCACCGTCCGTCTCAGAAGCGCTTCGACCCGCGCCGTCAGCTCCATCATGTCAAACGGCTTGGTGAGGTAGTCGTCACCGCCGAGCTTGAGGCCAACGACCTTGTCGGCCACCTCCCCGCGGGCGGTTAGAAAAAGGATGGGCGTATCGCTTCCCGTCTTCCTGAGCTCGCGACAAACGTCGAAGCCATTCTTGCCTGGCAGCATCACATCGAGAATGACGAGATCGAAAGGCTCGGCGCTTGCTCTCAGAAGCGCTTCGTCTCCCCGGGCGACCGAGGCGACGTGGAAACCCTCCGCTTCGAGACGATCGGTCAAGGTCACTATCAGCCCAGGCTCGTCTTCCACGAGCAGGATTCTCTTGGCACTCACGGAAGCTCTCCTGCGACGCGTGGTGGGTCCATTGCTCGATTGTAGCCGAGAGGAGCACGGCAACGTCCCGGTCGCGTCGTCGCTTTTACATCCTTTACAAAACTCTTGCAGCATCTTGATGACTCGACCCCGGACCGTGGCTAGTATGAGGTGGAAGGAGACGCATAATGAAGCTCACCCGAAGAAGAAACATTCTCCTGGTTGCCTCTGCCGTCCTGACTTCGATGGCCGTCTCGGCGCAGCCGCGTGGACCTCGAGGCCGCGGAGGGTCTCCTGGGGAGCGACATGCCTTCGGACCCATGCGGATGCTCCGCGAGCTCGACCTCACGGAGGAACAACGCCAGCAGGTCAGGACCCTGTTCGAGCAAGCGGCGGAGACGGGTGCCCACAAACGGCTCATGGAGGCGCGTCGCTCTCTCGACGCAGCCGTCGAGAACGGTGAGACCGACGAGGGCGCGATTCGTGAGCTTGGATATCAGGTGGGAGTCGCCGAAGCCGACGCCGCCATCGAACGGGCCCGAGTACGAGCTCAGATCATGGAGCTTCTGACCGAGGAGCAGAAGAACAAGCTGGCCGAGCTCGAACAGCAACGCAGGCAAGAGCGCGAAGAGCGCCGGAAACGCTTCGAGGAGCGACGAACGCGCCAGGGCGACCCTGGAAAAGAGCTCTAGCTCCGCTCACAACAAGAACATCTCACCACTCTGACAGGCTGGAGAAGTACTGGCGCCGGCAACCACGACTCCAACGACCAAGAATAGCGAGGGGCGTTATCATAGCGTCCCTTGGAAGCGTTACGGCTCTCGACCCTCGACCTGCTAATCGTCGTCGTCTACCTCGTTGGCACCACGAGTCTGGGTCTATGGGCAAGCCGTGGCGTGCGCTCGAGCAAGGATTTCTTCCTGGCAGGCAGATCACTCCCCTGGTGGGTTGCGGGGATGTCGCTGGTGGTTTCCGACATCGGCGCCAAGGACATGGTGGGTCTCGCCGGGGATTCCTATCGGTTTGGCGTCGTCATGATGAACTTCGATTTCGTCGGATGCGCCTTCCCCCTGCTGGTGGCAGCGTTTCTCTTCATGCCGTTTTTGTGGAACGCCGGCGTCTATACGATCCCCGAGTATCTGGGCCGACGGTACAACATGACGGTCCGCACCTTCTTTGCCGTCGTCTGGTCGCTGTTCATGATGGGAACCATCGCGACCATCCTGGTGAGTGCCGCGGCGATGTTCGAGGGTTTGCTGGGCTGGAGCTTCTGGGTGTCGGTCGGCATCACCTGCCTCGCAGTCGGCCTCTACACGGCGTCGGGGGGGCTTCGTGCCGTGGTCGTGACCGACGTCGTCTCTTGCGTCGTTCTTCTGCTGGGGGCCGGTGTCATCTGCCTCTACGGGTTGCAGGAAGTCGGCGGCATCGGGGAGATGGTCGACCGAGTGTCCGGCCTGGCATGGACGACGGATCATTTCGACTTGTTGCCGCCGACGACCCACCCGACTTATCCCTGGCCCGCCGTCGTGCTCGGCCTCGGTTTCGTCCTCGGCCCGGCTTACTGGGTTGGAAACCAGGCCATCGTGCAGCGGACGCTGGGCGTGAGGAGCCAGCGCGATGCTCGCGCATCGTACATACTCTGCGCGGTCATCAAGCTCTTTTTTCCGCTTCTCCTGGTGCTTCCCGGCCTCCTCGCCCTAGCTCTCTATTCGGACGAGCTGGGCCGGCCTACGGCTTCGTGGGACGCGAATCGCGTCCTCCCAATGATGGTGGCGCGCCTGGTGCCGAGTGGGGCGCTCGGGTTGCTCATGGGAGCGTTCATCGCCGGGGTCATGGCCAACTTGGATTCCTACATCAACTCTGCCTCGACGCTGCTTGTAACCGATCTCTACCGGCCATTCATCAATCCGTCAGCCTCCGATGCGCGCTCGCTGGTCGTTGGCCGTTTCCTGGTTGTCATGCTTCTCGCCGGAGGAGCCCTGTTGAGTTTTTGGGTCGAGGCACGGTTCGCGTCGGTGTTCGAAGCGTTCCAGACACTGTTGTCGTTCTTCCAGGGGGCCTTGTTCTCCCTTCTCCTGTTCGGCATGCTGACGCGTCGGGCCACGCCGGCTTCGGGGGTGGCGGGCATGCTCGTCGGGGTCGCCACCGCCTTCTGGCTCAACCAAGCGGGCCACCTCTACCTCTGGACCGCATGGTGGTCTTTCGCCGCGACTTCCACGACGATCGTCCTCGTGAGCCTCTTCACGAGGCCGAAGAGCGATGCCGACCTTCGCGGTCTCGTCTGCTGGGTACGATGACATGGGGCTCGCGGCGGTCATCGTCATCCTCATCTACGCGGCGACGCTCGCCATGATCGTTCTGTTGCCCGAGGAGCTTCTCGGTGAGAAATCGGGATGGGCGCGCTTCTGGGCGTCCTTCGTCGCGATCGTGCAGATGCTGGTGTACGCCCTGTGGGGCTGAAGGGACGATGCCCCCGGTCAGCCGCCGGCCGTCACCGTCAACAGGAACGTATCCGTGGCGACGT
This sequence comes from Vicinamibacteria bacterium, assembly GCA_035620555.1. NCBI lineage: Bacteria > Pseudomonadati > Acidobacteriota > Vicinamibacteria > Vicinamibacteria bacterium. The sequence continues at coordinate 31 of DASPGQ010000589.1, read as the reverse complement.
CCGTCCCGTCGCCTACGGTGATCGTAATGGT
>DASPGQ010000588.1 GCA_035620555.1 Vicinamibacteria bacterium | reverse complement strand
GGTATGGGAGCCGGCTGGTACATCCGAAAAGACGAAACGGCCGTGCTCGCCGGTGAGCGTGCTTTGGTCGAGCTCGACGAGGACCACGACCACGTAGCGGACGGGCTGGCCGTCCTCGAGCATGAGGTGCCCCTCGATTCTTCCCTCGTTCTCCTGAGCAAGGGCGAGGCCGCTCCAGAGCCACAACCACGGGACGATTCTCATGGACTTCTCCTACTCGAAGTGGACGAGCGAGAGTCAACGACCGCCGTCAGAGCATTGGCATCTGTAGACCTTAGAGCATCGGCTTACGTCAGCGGTACGACGCGAAGCCGCCAATGGCCACGTCACCATGTTTTCCGCTTGGTTCGTCAAGCTGCTGAGTCCTTCTAGGCCGACCTTCGCACCGCCGGTTTTCGATAACGAGATCGTTTCTCTCTGAACTCGCGCCCAACAGTCTTCTCTCTTTTTGACGGACCCTGCGACCTTTTTCCGACGCCTTGTCCTCAAAGTTCTGACAATTCACTGAATGTACGCGGAATGATTCCTTCAGTTCGCCCAGTTGAGATCGACGAGAAGCTCGTCGAAGGGTTGCTCGAGAAACGCGGGAAGCTCGCCTCGGGCGCGAGCGTCTTCCAGGACGGCGACGACCTCCGCGAATTGCTTGCGTGCCCGCTCGACCACGGGCGCGAGCTCGGGATCCTCGAGGATCCATCGCCGGTCAGAGCTCAGATGCAGCGAATCGTACTCGAGTGAAACTCCAGCCTTATCGAGAGCAAGCAGAATCGTGCGAGCTCGCTCCCGTTGGTCGTTTCGTCCCAGAACTTCGAGCGCTATTTGTGAGGCCAGTTGCCAGTAGGGAAACCGGTCCTCGCCGCTCGCGGTGTGAAGCAGCCGGTCAAGAGCGGCGGTTGATTCCACGCCTTTCCCCAAGACGATGTAGACATCGGTCATGAAACGAACCCAGTCGATTCGAATGCGTCCTTGAACCGCCATCCTGTCGAGGCGCTCGAGAAGTCCCGCTGCCTCGAGTAGGCGTCCTTGTTTCAGGAGCAAGCCAGCGCGCGCCTGGAGCCCAAATGGAAAGTCAGGCTCGATCGACAAGACCTCCTCGTTGATCCGAAGTGCGTCCTCCGTCCGCCCGAGGCAGTCCAAAGCGTTAGGTAGCCCCGAGTAGAGATAGAGGGGGTCCAGACCACGTATGCGCTCACCTACCACAAGGCGCAGACGACAGCTGGAGAGGCCCATATGGAGCGCTACGTTCGCGCGGGGAAATCGGGGTGCAAACCGAGCGGCTTTGAGACTATTTCCCAGGACCGCACCCGCTTGTTCCCCTCGTCCTACTTCGAGAAGCGTCAGAACCGCCCATGCGCGTCCGTTTTCGTTGTCGATCTCGAGCGCCCGGGTAGCCCAGCGGTGTGCCTGCGCGCGCGCTTCCGCGGCATCGATCCCCTGTTCGAGCCTGAACTCGTAAAGCCACGCGATCTCGGCCGCCGCATCCGATAGCCCTGGATCCAGTTGGAGCGCTTCACCGAACGCGTCCAATGCGGCGTCGAAATCCTCGGTCAAATGACGATGGTTGAATCGATGAGAATAGTAGACGCCCTTCTCGAACGAAAGCGCCGCTTGGGAGCTTCCCCGCGCCGCGCCGATGGCCCCGAGCTGAGGACGCAGCTGGACGCGAAGCTCCTCGGCCGCTTCGCGCACCATCGCGAGATAGTCGGTCGGAGGACCCTGGTAGTCACCGCTCCATATCAGACGGCGGCCATCGGTCTCGACGAGCTGCACGTTGAGCAGGAACCGCTCGGGCTCCGCGGTGAGGGCCGAGAGCACCAGAGCGTCGACGCCGAAGGTGGCGGCGATGCGATCGATGTCCCCCTGAAAGCGCTCGAGCTCGAAGCCCGCAGGCGGAAGCTTGGTCTCCATGCCTTCGATCTGGGCAAGGTAGGTGGATAAGGTGCGTGAAATCGCCTCGCCGAGAAAGTCCTCCGCGCTAGAGCCGAGGACCTGGCTCGGAAGCGCCACGACGGCACGGATCGTACCCGGCTCCGTTGCGGAGCGGAACAGAAGAGCGGACGCCGCGATGGCAAGAACCGCGAGGACGGCGACCGCCGCCGCCACGCGCCACGAAGTACGTGACGGAGTCTTCGCGTGTCGAATAGCCGTCGCCAGCTCCTTTGCGGTTTGATATCGCTTCGACGGATCGTTCTCGAGACATCGCGCGATGATTCGCAGAAGCGCGGGCGACGAAGCGCTTCCCAACATTTCCCGCAGCACGAGGCCGGTGGCATAGATATCGCTTCGCGCGTCCGCCGGACGGCCCGCTCGCTGCTCCGGCGCCATGTAGTGGGGCGTACCGGCGAACGTCTGAGTCTCCAGCTTGCTGAACGTCGCCGCCGAATCGCTCGATGGGCCGACCAACTTGGCGAGACCGAAGTCCAGGATCTTCAGGCGACCGTCGGGAAGGATCCGGATGTTGCTCGGCTTGAGGTCACGGTGCACGATACCGCGCTCGTGCGCCGCCTCGAGGCCCGCGGCGAGCTGCTCGCCAAGCGTCATCACCTCTTTCGGCGGAAGCCCGCCCTCGGCCAGCCGGTCGCTGAGCGTCGTACCGGGCCCGTACTCGGTGACTAGAAAGTCGACCTCGCCTTCCGAGTCGAAATCGTGAACCGTCTGAATGTTCGGATGGTTCAGCTTCGAGAGCGTGAGGGCTTCGCGACGAAAGAGGCTGCGCGCCTCGTCGCTCGAGAGACGTCCGGGCGGAAGGAGCTTGACGGCGACGTCGCGCTCCAGACGCATGTCCCGCGCCAGGAACACTTCCCCCATTCCGCCCGCACCGATCTTCTCGAGAATTCGGTAGTGAGAGAGCGTCCGGCCGATCACCTCAACGCCTTTTCAGGTTGCCATGTTAGACTGACAACCGACATCGGGTCAACATTCCATGGGCGAGCGCTATAGCACCCTCGAGCCCCTCGCTCGAGGAGCGTGGGAAGGGTGCCAACGATCTTCGCCCGGTCCCCGAGTAAAGCCAGCCAAGAGGAAACGTTATAATACAAGCACTATGCCTGGTACGGTTCAGGTTTACGCGCACATCACGAAGGACCCGGAGGTCTGCGGCGGAAAGGCCTGCATCGACGGAACCCGCATCCGCGTGATGGATATCGTCGGACTTCATCGTAATGGCTACACGCCGGAGAACATGCTGAACGTATATTCCGCTCCCCTAGCTCTGGCCCAGATCTATGCCGCCCTCACTTACTACTATGACCATCCCGAGGAAATCGAAGCTTCGCTCGAGGAAGATCAAGAAATGGCAGCAAAGCTGAAGCGCCTCGACACGAATCCGTAGTGGCGGGCCGCTTCGCTCTCTTCACCGACGCTCATATCCAACAATCGATAATCGAAGGTCTCATGCAGCGAGGCTGGGATGTCCAGCGGGCGATCGACGTTTTTCCCGAACGGACGAAAGATCGCGTCCTTCTGGAACATGCGGTGACGTGCGGGCGAGTTTTCGTCACAAACGATTCTGGTATCATTCAAATCGTAAATGACTGGCTGGCTGCGGGACGGTCCGTCAAGGGGATCGTATTCTGGGAAGAGTTACTCTACTACGAAATGAGTCCTGGAGACTTCATTCGTGGCTTCGAAATTCTCGGGAACGAAGACGAGCCGTTCCGGGTGCCGATCCGATACATCGGCAGGCCATCCCAGTAACCCTCGTCGGTGTGCAATTCTGGCGATCTTGCTTCGTTCGCTCGAGAGTTTTCCGCTGATCACGGCTCGTCGTATCCGAGACGGGAGCGCAGCTCGTCGAGCGGAGCTTCGAGGTAGGCGGGAAGCTCGCCCTTGGCGCGCGCGTCCATGAGAATGGCCATCGTCGCCTCGAACTTCTCTTTGGACTTCTGGACGATCGGCTCGAGGCTGGGTTCCTCTCGAACCCAGCCTTTGTCGGGGCTCAAGGCGAGACCATCGTACTCTTCGACGATCCCGGCTTGGTCCAGACGTAACAAGAGCTCCTTTGCTTCCGCGATTCTGCCGCGGCCACCGAGCTTGTCGATGGAAGCGTGAGCAAACATCTGCCAATAAGGTACTGGCAGCTCGCCGCTTGCAAGCGCGAGCAGGCGGTGGAGCTCTTCTTTTGCCTCACCGGGCTCGCTTCTCAGGAGCACGTTCTCGTCCGAAAGGCCTTGGAACCAACCCGCGTTGACTCGGCCTTCGGCGACCATGGGCTGGAGCCGGTTCAGCACCTCTGTGGCTTCCTCCAGTCGCCCAAGCTTGTGCAGAAAGCCCACTTTGTTCAGCAAGGCGATCGACAGGTCCGGCTCGATCTCGAGGGCGCGCTCGTTTTCCGCCAGCGCCTCTTCTGTCCGTCCCAGGGTGGCGAGCGAGCCCGCGGACATCGTGGGCGGGTACAAATAGAGCGGGTCCAGCCGCGCCGCCTCGCGAGTTGCCTGAAGGCTGAGGAAGGAGCTGGAAAGACCCACGCTGAGAGCAACATGCGATCCGGTGAACCGCGGCGCAAATCGGACGGCACGCAGTCCGCTCATCGTGACGCTCGCGCCCTGATTCCCTTGTCCGTATTCCAGAAGCGCCAGAAGCGCCCAGGCGCGGCCATTCTCGCGATCGATCTCGAGCGCCCGGTTGATCCAGGCGTTCATATGAGCAATGGCCTCGTTTGGTTC
>DASPGQ010000587.1 GCA_035620555.1 Vicinamibacteria bacterium | reverse complement strand
TCTCTCGTCGCGTCCTGGAAAACGAGATCGCCGCGATTGCGATACAGGCGATTGCTCGCGCGGAGCCCGGGCGCTCCGCCGTCGGGAAAGTAAAGATCGTCCAGACCGTCCCCGTCGTAATCCAGCATACACACACCCGCTCCCACCATCTCGACGATGGAGCGTTTGACCGGGGGTCCCGAGTGGTTGCGGTAGTCCACGAAGGCGGAAACGAGGCGGAACAGACGGCCGCCGTCCTCCGCAGACTCCACGACCGACGGCATCGTCACGAGAACGACCGCAAGAACACCAAACATCGACGCAATCTACCGGCTCGCTCTACCCAGCTTCAAGCGCGCCTATTTCTTACGCCGCGTCTGCCACGCTCTTCCGTGACCCAGCGCTCGATGCAAATCCGAAAGAGCCACCGCTCGAATCCGCTCGGCCAGCGGATAAGTCGCATCTCCAGCGTAGATGACATCGAGGCGGTCGAGGTGAAGATCCTCGATGGCCACCCTCATCGAACGCGTGATCTTGGGAGCGACAGTGCGCTTGAACTCGAAACCCCACCGATGCCGGCCCCGCACGACGAGCAAGTCAAGCTCCGCGCTCGAGTGAGTCGCCCAGAAGAAACACTCCTCCGGTCGCGCGTCGAGCTCGCGGGTGACCGCGTTGATCGCGAATCCCTCCCAGGACGCACCCACCTTCGGATGACCTTCGACGTCAGCCTGGTCCCGGAGATTCAACAAGGTGTGGAGTAGCCCGCTGTCGCTGACGTAGACCTTGGGCGATTTGACTTGGCGTTTCGCGAGATTCTCGCTGAAGGGACGAAGCTGCCGAACGACGTACGTTGCCGTCATGACGTCCAAATATCTGCGGATCGTCGTGTCCGCAACTCCGAAGGATCGCGCGAACTCCGACGAGTTCCAGATTTGACCGTGATAGTGAGCGACCATCGACCAGAAGCGCTCGAGAGTCCCCGACGGGATCTGGACACCCAGCTGTGGCAGGTCGCGCTCGAGAAACGAGCGAACGAAACTGCGGCGCCATTCGAAGCTGAGCTCGTTCGTGCGGGCGAGAAAGGAGCGCGGGAAGCCGCCTCGCAACCATAGCTTTTTTCGACGGCGAACACCGACTTCGTCCATCGAGAAGCCCTTCAGCTCGTGGTAAATGATTCTTCCGGCCAGGGACTCGGAGCTCTGTCTCAAAAGGTCCGGTGATGCGCTTCCCAGAATCAGAAACCGGGCGGGATAACGCGGACGATCGGCGAGTACCCTGAGCGTCGAGAACACCTCGGGGAGCAATTGGATCTCGTCCAGTATCACGAGCCCGGTTAAGTCTTGGAGCGCTAGCATCGGATCACTCAGGCGAGCCCGATCGGAAGTCTCTTCGAGGTCGAATCGCCGGACCGGCCCTTTTCGCCACCTCGCCGCGATGACGCGAGCGAGGGTCGTCTTGCCGATTTGCCTCGCGCCCACGATGGCGACCACCGGAAATCGGGATAGGTACGCCTCGATTCGCGAACGCTCCCGCCGCCGTTCCAGCACCCCGAAAAGGCTACCTTGAAATCTCGGCTGCGTCCACCGAGATTTCAAGGAACTCGGACGACGTGTGCCTCGCCCGGACCCACCACGAGCTCGGTGAAGCTCTCTGCCTCCCCCGATTCGGATGTTCGCCTGCGGGCGACGACTAGCTCGCCGTCGACGAGCAACGAGACCTGCTCTCCGGCGAATACGGCCCGCCAGGCGAAGGCGGGCCCGGAATGGTTCTCCACTCGGGTCTCTCGAGCACCCGACTGGTGGACCGCGATTTCGTTCGCAAGCACCGGCACGTTATCCAGTCGAACCCAGGAAACCTCGTTCGGCAGGCGCGAACGGGTCTCGACGACTCCCTCCGACGCTCGTGGGCTGACTCCGACGAGATGATGCACCGTCGTACCGACTGCGGTGAAGACGTTCTCGGGGTAATCGCGATGCGGCAGATGGGGATCCATTTGGCCCATCAGATAGTGAAAAGCTTGCTCGTTTCGCCCGTAACGGTAGTAGGCCTCGGCGAGATAGGAATTCTCCTCGATGGTCAGCGGTCCGATGTCGAGCTGGTCGAAGAGCTCGTCGGCACGTGAACCGTCCACGATTCCGAAGTACAGAGGAAAGATTTGCATGGAAGGAACGTCATCGGTATTGAATTTCCCGCCTTCTCCCCGTGAAGGATAGAAACGGCCTAGCTCGGGGCTCCACCAGGCCTCGTTGTACAAACGACGCAGACGGCTTCCCTCGGTAGCGATGGAAACTGCCTCGTCCGTCTCGCCCCGCAGCATGAGGATTCGCGTGTAGGCGCGGATCGCGGCGTAGTGCGCCGCAACCAGATCGCCGCCTGTCCAAGCCCGGGGCAGCTCGCCTTCGTAGTAGGTCGCGAGTCCACGCGTTCCGTTCTGCGGAGGGCTTTCCATCAGGCCATCGCCATCCTGGTCCCACACCGCCACGTAATCGGTGAGTGAACGGCGATAAAAGTGATCGAAGTCCCGGTGACCGAGATAGTCTTCGTCACCCGTCCATTCGTAGACGCGATAGCAGGTGTGCACCATGTCGAAGTTGGCGGGTAGCTTGTATCGGAAGTCGTCGTCTCCACGATAGTCGATGGCTGACGGCCGGTCGTTGCGGTCGATCGCCCAGAAGGTGCACCAGTCACGGGATTCGGCGATTGCCCGAGCAAACCTGAGAAGCATGTTCTTCACATGGGCGGATAGGCCGAGAGCCATGGCCCCGGTAGCTTGATGCGAAACGTCGCGCACGCAGAAAACCTCGCGTCCGGGGAGCGCCCCGCCAAACCATTTCCCCACGGCGCTCCCGTCGAAGACGTACTCTAGAGCCTTTGTTTTCGCCCACGAGAATCCCTCGACGAGCGGCCGGTGATCGGATGTCAGCTCGATCGCGCCGAGGCTCGGCTCGAGACTCGGCTTCGCCGCGCCCTTGCAGCAAGGCAGGCACCAGGCGATGACCAGCCCGATCACCATCCGATGAAACATCTCCTTGCGCTGTATTCTGATACATCCTAGACTTTCGCGCTCGGCGCGAGGGAGTTCCATGTCTTTTACCAATCTCGACTGGCTCGTCGTCACCCTCTATTTTCTCGTTCTCATCGGGCTCGCCTGGTGGGTGATACGCAGGCGCCCGGAGTCTTCGGCCGACTACTTCCTCGCCGGACGTCACGTGGGATGGTTCGTCATCGGCGCCTCGATCTTCGCATCGAACATCGGATCCGAGCACATCGTCGGGCTCGCGGGCACGGGGGCGAAGAGCGGTGTGGTGATGGGCCACTACGAGCTGCACTCATGGCTGGTCCTCGTGCTCGGTTGGGTCTTCGTCCCGTTCTACATGAGAAGCCGCGTTTTCACGATGCCGGAGTTCCTCGAGAAACGCTACAGCCCCGCGGCGCGATGGATTCTCTCTTTGACGGCGCTCGTCGCCTACGTGCTCACGAAGATCTCGGTGACGATCTACGCCGGCGCGGTCGTTTTCCAGACGCTCATGGGCATCGACTTCTGGACCGGGGCCCTGGTGGTCGTGATCTTGACCGGGATATACACCGTGCTGGGGGGGCTTCGAGCCGTCGTCTACACCGAAGCGCTGCAGGCGTTCGTGCTGCTCGCCGGATCCGCGACCGTCACCGTGGCCGGCCTCGCTCGCCTCGGTGGCTGGAGCCGGCTTCTGGAGATCGTCGATCCCGAGCATCTCAACATGTTCCTGCCGGCGGACCATCCCGACTTCCCGTGGACGGGAATGATCCTGGCGCCACCGATCGTCGGTCTCTGGTACTGGTGCACCGATCAGTACATCGTACAGCGGGTTCTCGCGGCGCCGAACGAGCGACAAGCACGCCGGGGAACCATCTTCGCCGCCTATCTGAAACTCGCGCCGTTCTTTATCTTCCTCCTGACCGGCGTCATCGCCTTCGCGCTAGCACGAAGCGGCGAGCTCGAGCTGGTCGAGGCCGACCAGGCTTTCCCGGCGATGGTGGCTGCGATCCTTCCCTCGGGCGTGCGCGGCCTCGTTGCCGGAGGGCTCCTCGCCGCGCTCATGAGCTCTCTCGCCGCCGTCTTCAACTCCTCCTCCACGCTGTTCACGATGGACATCTACAAGAAGCTCCATCCCGACGCGTCGGAGCGCACCCTCGTGGTCGTGGGGAAGCTGGCAACGACGGTCCTCGTCGTCACCGGAATCGCCTGGATCCCCTTGTTGCGAAACATCTCCGGTGAGCTCTACCATTATTTACAGAGCGTACAGGCCTATATCGCACCGCCCATTGCGGCGGTCTTCTTTCTGGGACTCTTTTCGAAACGCATCAACTCCCAGGGCGCGCTGGCCTGTTTGATCGGAGGTTTCGTGGTGGGAATGGGCCGGCTCGTGGCCGAGCTCAACAAGGATGCTCTCAGCGGATGGCTCTTCACCTTCGCCGACGTCAATTTCCTCCATTTCTGCGTGTTTCTTTTCTTGTTCTGCGCGTTCTTGTTGATCGCGACGAGCCTGGTGACGCGGCCACCGTCCGAAGAGAGCCTGCGGGGCCTCACCTACGCGACGACTGTTTCCGGCGATCGAGCGTCATCGCGCGCCAGCTGGGACTGGACCGACGTGATGCACACCGTCATCATCGTTGGCGTGGTCGTTCTGGTCCTGCTCTACTTCTCGCCGCTCCGAATGCTTTGATCGGCTGATGTTCGAAGGACGTTGGGAGCAGCGGTGGCATCCGCTCCGCGAGGAATGGGTGATCATCGCCGCCCATCGCCAGGACCGGCCGTGGACGGGCGAGACCCTGGGAGACGAGCCTGCCGGGGTTCCCGATTTCGTCGCCGACTGCTACCTTTGTCCCGGGAACCTGCGCTCGAGCGGACAGCGGAATCCTCGCTACGAGTCGACGTTCGTTTTCGACAACGACCACCCCTGTGTCGGGCCCGACGCACCCACGAATCTGTCGATACCGGCCGAGCCGTACCGCGTCCGTCCGGCAACGGGCGTCTCGCGGGTCGTTTGCTTCAGCCCACGTCACGATCTGACGCTCGCGGAGATGGAGTCGATGGCGGCGCAAGAGGTCATGGGCACCTGGCAAAAGGAGTTTCGCGATCTGGCGAGAAGGCCCGACGTCGCTCACGTCCTGATGTTCGAGAACAAGGGAAAAGCCGTTGGTGTCTCGAACCCGCACCCTCACGGTCAGATCTACGCGACCGATTTCGTTTTCAAGACGATTGCCAACGAGGTGGCGGCGTCCGCGCGTTATCGGGCGAATAGCGGTCGCATTCTCTTCGTCGGCATCCTCGAAGCGGAGGCGGCCGACGGAAGACGGATTCTCTACGAGAACGACACCGCAGTGGCCTTCGTCCCCTACTTCGCCCGTTATGCTTACGAGGTGATCGTGGCGCCGAAGAGGACTCACCCCAGCATCGCAAGCCTGTCCGACGCCGAGGTCGTCGATTTCACCGCCGCTTTACAGCACGTGCTCGTGAAGTTCGACAATCTCTGGCGGATGAGCTTCCCCTACGTGATGCTCCTTCATCAAGCCCCGACTGACGAGAACGATTACGGCGCATTCCACTTCCACGCCGAGTTCCACCCTCCGCTGAGAAAGCCGAATTTGCTGAAGTACCTCGCGGGTCCGGAGGTGGGCGGGGGAAACTTCCTCAGCGATACCGTTCCTGAGGAAAAGGCGGCGGAGCTCCGGGCGGTGCCCGACGTCCACTACCGGCACGTGCCCGAACGATGAAACTCATCGATCTCCTGGGCCCCATCCGCGAGCTGCACGCGCAAATCAGGGAGGCGGTCGTCGCCGCTTTCGCGCGCCGCGAGCTCGAGGAGCTTTCGTCGGTAGCGAGGGACGAGGAAGGCGACACGCTCTACGCGGTCGACCGCGTGGGAGATTCGGTGCTTCTCGAGTTCTTCGAGAAGGCGTCGCTCGACGAAGCGGTGGTTCTCATCGCCGAAGGTCTCGAGCCCGATGGAAAGATCGTCGTGCCCCGCACTGCCTCCGAGAACGACGCGGCCTTCCGGATCGTCATCGATCCGATCGACGGCACTCGTGGAGCGATGTACCAGAAACGAAGCGCCTGGATCCTGACGGGAGTGGCTCCCAATCGCGGCACGGACACGAGCCTGCGAGACATCGAGCTCGCCGTTCAGACCGAGATCCCCCTGATCAAACAGCACTTGTCGGACGCCGTGTGGGCGTTCTCCGGAGGACCGGTCGAGGCCGAACGCACCAACCGACTGACAGGGGAGGCCTGCCCACTAAAGCTCCAACCGTCATCGGCCGCAACCATCGAGCACGGTTTCGCGACCATCGCGCGATTCTTCCCCGGAGCGCGCGACGAGCTCGCGGCAATCGACGAAGAGATCGTGCGTGCCGCGCTTGGCCCGAGCCCGAAAGGCAAGGCTCTCTGCTTCGAGGACCAGTACATTTGCACCGGAGGCCAGCTCTACGAGTTGTTCTCCGGGCGCGATCGGTTCGTCGCCGATTTGAGGCCGCTCATGGCACCGCTTCTGTCCGCGCGCGGCTTCCCGCTGGGCATTTGCGTGCATCCTTATGATGTCTGCACCGAGCTCATCGCCCGCGAGCTCGGTGTCGTCATCACCGACGCGTACGGTGCGCCTCTCTCCGCACCTCTCGACGTCGGGTCGGATGTGAGCTGGATCGGCTATGCCAATGAGAACATCCGCAGGCAGATCGAACCGTTGCTGCGGGAGGCGTTGAGACGGCGAGGGCTATGGAGCTGACCGAATGGCCCGACGTCGCCGCCCTCGTGAGCCGGCTGGAATCGGCTGCAGGCAAGAACGCGCCCGTGTTCCTGGCGAGGGCACCGGGACGTCTCGATGTGATGGGTGGCATCGCCGACTACTCCGGCTCGCTCGTGCTCCAGCTTCCCCTTCGAGAAGCCGCCTGCGTGGCGCTGCAGCGGCAGGCGCCGCGGACGCTCGACGTCATCAGCCTGGGCGACCGAGCTCGTTACTACACCACATCGTTGGATGAGCTGGTGAAACTCGACTACGACGCGGCCCGCGCTCACTTTCGACGAGAGCCTTCGAGGGCGTGGGCGGCCTACGTGGCCGGGGCTTTCGTGGTCTTGATCCGGGAGAAGCGAGGCTCTTTTCCGAACGGCGCACATATCGTCGTGCGCTCGGACGTGCCCGAAGGGAAGGGAGTCGCCTCCTCGGCGGCGCTCTCCGTAGCGTCCATAACGGCCATCGATGCCGCCTATGACCTCGGCCTCGGGCCGCGTGAGCTCGCGTTTCTCGCGCAGAAGGTCGAGAATCGAGTCGCCGGTGCCCCGTGCGGAATCATGGACCAGACGACGGCGGTCTTCGGCGAGAAGGATCGCCTCCTGGCGCTTCTCTGCCAGCCGGCCGAGATCCAGGGGAGCCTGGCCATTCCGGAAGGGCTCGCCTTTAGGGGCATCGACTCCGGCGTCGCTCACGCGGTCTCCGGAGAGGATTACACCTCGGTGCGCATCGGTACCTTCATGGGATACCGCATCCTCCAGGAAGCGTCAGGTCGGGACTTCGACGGATATCTCGCCAACCTCACGCCTTCGGAGCTCGAGCACACCTACCGGAGCGAGCTTCCGGAAGCGATGTCGGGAGCCGAGTTCCTGGCTCGTTACGGCGGAACCTCGGATCCGGTGACCACCCTGGATCCTTCGGTGACGTATCGGGTTCGTGAGCCCACC
>DASPGQ010000586.1 GCA_035620555.1 Vicinamibacteria bacterium | reverse complement strand
GATTCCATTGAAAGACTTCACCCCTGCGAGCTACAGCGTGGCCGTGAAGGTCACCGATGAGGTCACGGGCGAAGCCATCACGAAGGATGTTTCCTTCACCGTGCGGTGAGGCGCTCTCTTGACGAGGATCGGCTCGGTGCGTGGCATCGGGATGATCGTCGGGATGGCATTTTCTGTGTACGTCTGGCCGTTTTCGGGACTCGCACGCGGAAAGATGCCGCCACTGTTCGAGAACGTCGCGAGAGAGTCGGGAATGGACTTCGTGAACGTCAGCGGCGAGATCGACAAGCCCAACATCACCGGCTCACTGGGCTCGGGCGCTGCGCTCTTCGACTACGATCAGGACGGGGACCTCGACGCCTTTCTCGTCAACGGCGCACGGACGGCCGGAGTGGAAGTACGAGAGCGGCTCCCGAATCGCCTCTTCCGCAATATGGGAGGGTGGAGGTTTCTCGACGTTACCGCCGAAGCGGGTGTCGGCGATCTCGGATGGGGCATGGGCTGCGCCGTCGGGGATTACGACAACGACGGGCTTCCCGATCTCTACCTGACCAATCTCGGGGCCAACGCCCTTTATCGCAACCTCGGAGACGGGACGTTTCGAGACGTCACCGACTCTGCCGGCGTCGGTGACCCGAGCTGGGGCACGAGCGCGGCCTGGATCGATGCCGACAGGGACTCTGACCTCGATCTCTTCGTGGTCAACTATCTGGATCCTTCGATCCGCAAAGTCCCCTCTCGCTCCAGCTCGATGGTGCACGCCCCGGGTGTGCTCGGAGACATCTATTGTCGTTTTCAGGACGTGCCGGTTTTTTGCGGCCCCGCGGGTCTCGTGGGCGCGGCAGATGTCTTCTATCGCAACGAAGGCGACGGACGCTTCTCCCTGGCAACCCACGCTTTTGGAATCGATGACTCCGCCGGTGCTTACGGTCTGGGCGTGGTCACGCTCGACTATGACGGAGACGGGTCGATCGATGTGTATGTGGTCAACGACGCCATGCCCAACCAGCTCTACCGAAACCGGAATGGCCAGGGCTTCGAAGAGGTGGGCTTGACGGCGGGCGTCGCCTACAACGCCAGCGGACGAGCCGAGGCTGGCATGGGCGTGGACGCCGCCGATGTGAACCGGGACGGTCTTCTCGATCTATTCGTCACGAACTTCTCGCACGAGACGAACACGCTCTACGTCAATCAAGGGGGCGGTGTTTTCATCGACCGCACCGAGGAGCTCTTCCCCGGCCGCCCCAGCTTTTCCTACCTGGGTTGGGCCGTCCGTTTCCTCGACTTCGACCTGGACGGGGACGAGGATCTGTTCGTTTCCAACGGGCACGTCTTTCCCCAGATCGAGGGCCGCGAGGTGGGAACGAGCTACCGCCAGCCGAACCAGATATTCGAGAACGACCGAGGGCGTTTTTCCGAGCTGGCGCTTCCGGGAAACGACGCGAGCCGGGAGCTCGAGTCCTCCCGCGGCGTCGCCTTCGGAGATCTCGATGACGACGGAATGGTCGACGCCGTGGTGGTCAATATCGACTCGTCGGCCAGCCTTTTGAAGAACACCGGAAGCCTCCGGGGCAATCGGCACTGGATTGGCTTCCGCCTGATCGGTCGAAGCGTGAACCGCGATGGCTATGGCGCCAGGGTGACGCTCGCGCTCGGCGATTTCGTGCTCGTGAGAGAGGTACATGCTTCCGGGTACCTTTCATCGAGCGATCTACGAGTTCATTTCGGAATCGGAAATCACGACCTGGTGGAATCTGCAAGGGTGAAATGGCCTGACGGCAGCGAGCAGCGCCTCGAGCCACTCGCGGCCGACCGGTATCACACCATCGTGCAGGAAGCCGCATTCGCGACCGTCTCCCGTTCGGTAACGGGCGACTCATCTGGAGGTGGACCATGATCCATGGCGAGATCCGGACCGACAAACGTGTCCTTTGTCTATTCTCGTTCTCGATATCTCTGTTTTTCCTGCCCGCGCTCGCGATGGGCCAGGCGGAGCTCGCGACGTTCCGTGGCAAGGTCGTCGATGTCGAGGGGAATCCGATCGCCGATGCCACCATCATGCTCGAAGACCAGACCATGGGCGGTACCATCACCGTCGACACGAACGACAAGGGCAGCTTCTACCGCCGAGGACTACGACCCTCGGAGTACAAGCTGACCATCACCAAGGAAGGCTACATGGACCTCGAGGTGCCGCTGCAGTTTCGGGCGGGTGAGGAAAAACGTGAAGAGTTCCAAATGGTGGCCGCTATGTCGGGCGCCGAGGCCGCCTTCCAGAAAGGCATCGAGGCGTTCAACGCGGGCCAGTTCGAAGCCGCGATCGAGGCATTCGAGGAAGTCACCCGGTTGTCGCCCGAGACCCCCGAAGGCCATACCAATCTCGCCCTCGCCTACATTCAAGTCGAAAAGATGCCCGAGGCGATTCAGGAGCTCGAAAAAGCGGCGGAGCTCGCGGCCGACTTCCGCACCTGGGCACAGCTCGCGATGGCCTACGTTCGGGTCGATAGGCTGCAGGCGGCGGCTCGAAGTTTCGAGACCGCCCTCGAAAAGGAGCACGACCCTCAGGACCCCGTCGCCTACGAGTGCTGGATGGCATTGGGCTCTCTCTATTTCGCCGACAACCGCGTCGGGGATGCGGTGGCCGCGTACGAGAAAGCTCTCAGCATCGATTCGAGCTCGGCCGAGGCCCTGGTAGCGCTCGGGAAGTGCCAGTTCAACCTCAGGGATATGGACAAGGCTCGGCAATATTTCCAGCGGACGATCGATACCGCGCCCAGCTCTCCTCAAGCAGAGGAGGCCAGGGCGTTTCTCGAAGAGATCGAGAAACAAAGCCAACCATGAGGCTTCGATGAGACGAAGGAGCACACCTTTGCAGCGGACGCAGAGCGCGGGGGCCATGTCGTTGGCGATGGCGGTGGGATTGTCCATCGGCACGACGGGGCGCGGTCGGGCCGAGACCGAGGTTCCGTCCTTCGAAGTCGATCCCGCCTGGCCGAAACCGCTTCCCAACCGATGGCTCGTCGGGGCGGTGGTTGGCGTTGCCGTCGATTCCAGTGACCACGTGTGGATCGTGCATCGGCCGCAGACCCTGCAGCCCAACGAGACGCGTTCGATCTGGCGCGCGGCGCCGCCAGTGCTCGAGCTCGATTCCGAGGGCAACCTCGTCTCGTCCTGGGGTGGTCCGGGCCAGGGATTCGATTGGCCCGATCTGGAGCACGGCATCCACGTCGACGACGACGGCCACGTGTGGCTGGGCGGAGGAGGACCGGAGGACGCGCAGATTCTCAAATTCACCCGCGAGGGCAAGTTCTTGATGCAGATCGGTCGCAAGGGGCAGAGCGGTGGGAGCAACGACATCGACAACCTCGGCGGTGCCGCCCACATGCACCTGGACCGAACGGCGAACGAGCTCTATGTTGCCGACGGCTACGTGAACCACCGCGTCATCGTTTTCGACGGCGAATCCGGGGCGTACAAACGTCACTGGGGTGCCTATGGAAAACGGCCGGACGACAGCTACTTCGAGAAAGCGGGCGAGCACCTCCCGAGCCCGTTCAGCGGCGCCGTGCAGCACGAGAACGCCCCCAGCCAATACGATCCCGACGGGCCGCCCGCGCCCCAGTTCCGCATCGTGCACGCCGTGCGCATCTCGAACGACGATCTCGTTTACGTGTGTGACCGTACCAACGACCGGATTCAGGTCTTTCAAAAGGATGGCACGTTCGTCAAGGAAGCCTTCGTGGCGAAGAAGACGCTCGGGAGCGGCTCGGTATGGGACATTGCTTTCTCCTCCGACCCCGCGCAAACGTTCCTCATCGTTCCCGATGGAACCAACCAGCAGATCTGGATTCTGGTGCGAGAGACCCTCGAGGTGGTGAGCTCATTCGGACACGCGGGCCGCTGGGCGGGGCAGTTCTACGGCGCGCACAACATCGACAGTGACTCGAAAGGTAACCTCTACATCACCGAAACCTACGAGGGGAAACGCGTTCAGAAGTTTCGCTACCGAGGGATGGCTCCGGCAACGACGCCAATCATCCCGTAGCGAGCGGTCAAAGGCGGCCGGACGACGCGAGCCGGCGGCGCTCGGGAGCGCCGCGTCGCCACAATCGGAGACAATCTGCCACACTCTCTTTCTGCGTTTCTCTATCCGCGGCTGATAAATTGATTACCCGCGTACGGAGTCCTGGCAACGGAAGGCGACGTTTGCGAACCAAGGAGGGCAGGATGAGGACACGATTCGTTTTTTTGACGCTGCTCTGTTCGGCAATTTCCTTCGCGTCGGGAACATTCGCCCAGCAACGGGGGGGACAAGAACTGTTCGGTCCCTACGAGCCCGTCGTGGATTGGCCAAAGCCCCTCCCCGATGGCCCTGACGGGGTCAAGCACGAGGGATGGACCTGGGGATCGATGGGAAGCATCTACGCCGAGAGCCCGGACCGCGTCTGGATCGCGATGCGGGGAGAGCTGCCTCTGCCTGCGGGCGCAGCGCCGTGGACGCCCTACGGGCTACTGGATCCGCCACGACGTGCCACCGGCAACGACGACGGTCGCAACGCCCGGTGCGAGCCGACCGAGACCCGCGGATGGGAACGGCGGTACCACCACGTGATTTTCGTGGTGGACCGCGAAGGTAATCTCGTCCAGGACTGGAAAGAGCACGACAAGCTGTTCGACGTGCCTTGCGGCCGCGGCCCGCACAAGATCAAGATGAGCCCCTACGACCCCGACAAACACGTGTGGATCATCGACGACCAGCTTCACGTGATCCACAAGTTCACCTACGACGGAAAGCTCGTCATGACCCTGGGCACCACGGGCAAGAGAGGTCGTGATGCCGGAAAGCTCTTCGACCGGCCCACCGACGTTGCCTGGCTTCCCGATGGCACGTTCTTCATCAGCGACGGTTACGGCGGGACGCGGGTTGCGAAGTTTGACAAGGACGGCAAGTTCATCAAGGACTGGGGCAAAGCTCCCGCCGACCCCAAGAACCCGGGCCCGAACGAGTTCAACACCGTGCATAGCATCGCCGTGACCGCCGACCGTCGTGTCGTGGTCGTGGATCGGGGGCATGGGCGCATCCAGATTTTCGACGAGGACGGCAAGTTCCTCGATCTGTTCCCTACCGGACCGCAAGGACCGTCGGTCGATTACCCGCTCGGGGCCGTGGTGTCCCGGCCTTACTCCCACCTGATCACGGCAGATCAGGCGCTCTGGGTGTCGGACGGCGGCACCAACCGCATCCTCAAATACGATCTGAAGGGTCACTACCAGTACGGCTGGGGCGGGGGTGGTCCCTACCCCGGTCAGTTCGGCGGTCCCCACGCCTTGACGGTGGACCAGGACGGAAACCTCTATACCGCCGAAGTCTTCAACGGCCGCGTACAGAAGTTCCGGCTCAAAGCCGGAGCCGATCCCGCGAAAGCGGTGGGACAAGAGGTACGCTACCCGCCGAGCTCCAACTGACGTCGCTCTCACTGCGACTCTTTTTGAAGGTCGATGCACGAGCTCGATAGGGTCACATCTTTACGGGCTGCGATCGGGCTGATCGCATTCGTCATCGTTGGCTGCGCCGGGTCTCCACCGGATAACGAACCGGTCCAACCGACGATCGCAAAGGTGGACCTCGGTGACTACGAGGTCGTCGAGGACTGGCCCAGGCCCTTGCCCGATGACGATCTCTCCCACGAAGGATGGACCTGGGGGTCGGGCGCCGGGGTGTGGGTCGAGACCCCGGACAAGGTCTGGGTCTCTCAGCGCTCCGAAATCGAGCTTCCGCCCGGAGCCGCGCCGTGGACCTGTGGCTGCTTGCTCGAGCCGCGCAGGACGAACACCGGCAGGCGTGCCTACTCCGGTGAGGAGCGCGACTATGCGATGCGGCGGCACCACATCGTCTGGGCCGTCGACCGGGACGGCTCAGCGATCGAAGAGTGGCTTCACCTCGACGATTTCTTCTTCCCTCCGGGAAGCCTCGCCCGCGGACCCCACAAGATCAAGATCAGTCCATACGATCCCGAGAAGCACGTCTGGATCATCGACGACGACCTGCACGAGATCCACAAGTTCACCAACGACGGCCAGCTGGTCATGACCCTGGGCGAGCGTGGGGCGCCCGGACGCGGGCCGAACCATTTCAATCGCCCCACGGATATCGACTGGCTGCCCGACGGCACTTTCTTCATCGCCGACGGTTATGCCGGCACCCGCGTCGCGAAGTTCGACCCCGGCGGTGAGTTCCTGCTCGACTGGGGGCAGCCGCCCAAGGATCCCGACAACCCCGGACCCGGCGAGTTCTGGTCGGTCCACAGCATCGGCATCAGCAACGACCGTCGAATTTTCGTCGCCGACCGGGAGCATCATCGCATGCAGGTCTTCGACGAGAACGGCAACTTCCTCGAAATGTGGCCCACCGGACACGACTCGGCGGTGCTCACTCACTATATGACGGCCGACGACTACATCTGGGTCGCCGACTGGACGACCGACCGGCTCATCAAGTACGACCTCGACGGAAGGTACATTCTCGATATCGGGGGGCACGGTCCGCTCCCCGGACAGTTCGACGGGGTCCATCAGATCCACGTCGACCAGGATGGAAATCTCTACGTAACCGAAGTGGCCAACGACCGCTCGCAGAAATTTCGCCCGAAACCGGACGCGGACCCCGCCAAGCTCTTAGGCCCGCCGGTGGGAGGCTGGTCGCCTTAAGAATGAAGCAAGGTTTGGCGACACCGAACGCTAAGGCTCCGGTTTCTCATCGACGACCTCGACGGTGGATTCGTGAACAAAGCCGCGATCTTCGTTCTCGTACCAGCGCATCACGATCCCCGTCTCCTTGAGCTCCGGAACCAGCTCGACTTCGAGCCACTCACCCCTGCGCCCGATCACTTGCAGGACGGTGTCCTTCGCGACGACGACGAGCACGGGACGGGCCGTCGTGGGGCCCGTGTGCACGTTCGCGCTCTTCGGGACTCGGACAAACGACTCGGCTTCCGGCTCCTGAGCAGTCGATGCCGCTAACGGCGCAAGCGTCAGCGCGAGAAAGCACGAGGCGACGGTCGGCCAGCCGCGGCGGGATTCGGTTCTCTCCGTTGTCATTCTCGCCTCCGGTGCGCAAGCGTTGTGCCCCGCAACACCGGGGCACAACGGTTTCCATCACCCTGTTACGGTTGCGAGTCCGTGGTAGCTCGACGCGGGAACGCCTCCTCGTGCGCCTTGATCTTGTGGGTGAGCTGGCCGATCCCGTCGATCGTGGCAACGATGACGTCGCCGGGCTTCAGGAAGATTTGCTCCGGCCTCACGCTTCGTGACATACCCGTTCCCGCAGGGCTCCCTGCCCCAATGACGTCGCCGGGCTCGAGCGTCACGATCGCCGAGCCCCACTCGATGAGCTCGTAGATGTCATGGATCATGTCTTTCGCGCTGCCATCCTGCATCAGCTTTCCGTTGACGGTGAGCTTCTGAGTGAAACTCATCGGGTCCTCGATGAACTCGGCGGGAACGATGTAAGGACCCAGCGGAGCGTGCCCGTCGTGCCCTTTGCCGATGAACCAATCCGAGCGATTCTCGCCGGGACGACGACCGTCGCGCGAGGACATGTCGAGCTCGATGGTGTAGCCGAAGATGTAGTTCTTCGCATCCGCGGCGGAGACGCGTTTGGCTGGCTGTCCGATGACGACACCGATCTCGCATTCCCAGTCCATGCTCGGACGCCCGCGGGGCATGACGATGTCGTCGCCGGGATGCGAGACTCCGGCGGAGGTCGTCTTGATGAAGAGGTAAGGGATGCCTCGCTCCCTCCGGCGCGCCTCGGCCTCGCGAGCCTGTTCCTCCGGAGTTCCGGTCTCCCCAACGTGTCCATAGTAGTTGGCGGCGGCGTTCAGGATCTTCCCCGGGTAAAGGATCGGTGCGAGAGTACGAACGCGGGCGACGTCATGGACATAGGAGGGACGGGACTGGCCATCGATCATGTTCGGCTTCGTCACATGGTTCACGATTTGATAGAGCCGATCGCGCAGCCCGAGATGGTAACGGCCGGCGAGCTCCCTCATATCCTTGGCCATCGAGATAGGGGAATGCATCGGATTCAACTCGTAGTCCCGGTTCGCCGCGTCCAGCTCGACAACGTAGCGATCGCGGAGAACGAGGCCGAGCGTCGGCGTTCCCTGGATCGCGAACGTGCCGAGCTTGAACGGCTCGGACACCGTGACCGACGACGGTTGCCCGGTGTAGAGCGGCGGAGGCGGATCGGGCTCGGGAATGACCTCGTGATGCAGGCTTCCGATCCCCTCGATGGAGGCAACCACGACGTCACCCGGCTTCAGGAAGGGGACGGGGGCATCGCGTACGGTGAGTGAACGCGCGGTACCCGCGGTGCTCCCCGCCGCCACGACGTCCCCACTCTCGAGCGTCGTGATGGCGGAACCGTACTCGATGAGCTCGTAGATGTTGAAGATCATGTCCGAGCTACGCGCGTCCTGCATGAGAACGCCGTTGACGGTGAGCTTCTGCCAGATGTCCATGGGATTCTCGATGAACTCTGCGGGAGTGACAAAGGGTCCCATCGGGGCGAAGGTGTCATGGCTCTTGCCGATCAACCAATCCGAGCCGCCGAAGCGCTCGTCGCCACGACCTCCGCGGTCCGAGACGTCGATCTCGATCGTATAACCGAAAATGTGGTTCTTGGCTTCGTCCTTCGTCACGTACCTCGCCGGTCGTCCGATCACGACGCCGATCTCGCACTCCCAGTCGACGTCGGGTCGGCCTTTGGGCGCCCAGATGGGATCGCCGTCGCCGATGATCGCCGAGGGGAGCTTGTGGAACAGATACGGCATTCCACGATCCTGGCGAATTTGGGCGATGACCCGCTGGTATTCCTCGGGCTGAGCTCCCTCGGATACATGGCCGTAATAGTTACCGGCGGCGTTGAGAACCTTGGAGGGACGCAGGATGGGAGCAAGAATGCGCACGTTCTTCACATCGTGAACGTAGGCCGGGCGATCGACCGAATCCAGCTGATCGGTCTCGACCAGGTGGTTCACGATCTGGTAGACGCGGGGCTGGAGCTCCAGATGGTAGCGGCCCGCGAGCTCCTTCATGTTTTCGGGCATGGTGATCTTGGCGTAAAACGGACGGCGCTCGAGAGCCCGATTCGCTTTGTTCAGCTCCACGACGAATCGATCGCGAAGCACCAGCGCCAGGGTGGGTGCGCCGTCGAGCTCGATCGTGCCGAATTTGAACTTCTCGACCGGCTCTACCGCTGATTCGACCGGCAGCGCCACCGTCACCGTCAGGATGGTCGCGGCGCTCAATGCCAACAAGAGTCTCCGTATCATCGTTATCCTCCCCCGACACAGATCACGGCTTCGCGACGATCGCACGCGAGCGTCTGCGCGTCGGGCTTCATCTCTGGGCAACCATTCTAATGACGTTGGCCCGAGCGTTCGAGCGGTTCATTCGAGAAGGTTACATTCGGCGACAATTTGTTCGACAGACTCGTCGTCCGCCATCGCGGACTTCTAGAGTGCTCAATGCCGTGGCGGGACCTGCGATCGCCCGGCCGCCGTAGTTTTCATCAGCCTGACTAGATGTCAACGTAAGTAATGATGACTACTGTCGGAGCTAGCCTTCGGAGCGCCGTTCTCCCGCAGCTCGGAACAACATTCGGCGAATGATGCGCGTCAGGTTCGCCAGCAGAGGATTCGTGACGCGCTGCCGCAGCAGCAAGCGGGCGCGAAAATAGGAGCCGGGAATGCGCAGAACCTGAAGCGGCCCATCCTTTGGGCGTACGGTTGCGCTCCGCGGACCACCATCGAGAAGCGAGAGCTCTCCTACTACGGCACCACAATCCAGAACTTCTACCTCGTGCTCGTCTTCGCTGGAATCGTCTTTGCTAGCCACAACGACGCTGGCGCGACCTCCAACGACGATGAACAAGTCGTCGGCTTCGGGGTCGCCCTCCTTGCAGAGCACCTGAGGAGCCACGCACGTCTCCTGTTGGGCAACAAGCGACAGGTCGTACAAGTCCTCGGGATCCAGCCCGGAGAAAAGAGGAACCAGCCGCAGGAACTGCATCCTCTCGATCGTGGGAAGCTTCGAAAAGCTCGACTCGGACACGGATCCGATCGTTCTCCACAGCTGTGCGAGCGCGACGCTCGTCTCGCCCTTCACCGTTTGAGACCCGGAGGTCTGGAGACGAGCTTGAGATGGTTCTCCACCGCTGGCCCCCGCTTCGGTCTCGGCAATCTCGAGGATGTGACGCGCTCCCGCTACCGCCGTCTCATTGACGAGCTCGTTCGGATCCTCGATGGCTCGCGCAAGGATGGGACCGGCAGCGATTCCGAGCTCCTTAGTGGCGGTCCATATCGCAGCCGCTCGGACGTAAGGATCCGTGGACGATGCATGACGCTCGAGGAGCTCCGTGAGGGCAACGGGATCCGGGACGGATTCCGGAATGCGCTCGACGATCGCGGCTTCGAGAGCTCTGACGAGATCTTCGTACTCGGCGCGCTCGCGGGCGAGCGATTCGACCGCCGACTGGCGCGTCTCCCGGTCGTCGCTGGCGATACGGAGACGAAGCGCTTCGACCCGCGCTTTGTTGCCCATGAGCGCGAGGAACTCCATGGCACGGCGCACCGCTGCATCCTGGGCTTGCAGCAGGAGTCCGGCGAGAAACCTCCTGGAGACGGACCCGTCGCGGCCGAGAGTGGCCAAATCCCGATGCATGGCCACGGCTAATTCCACCTGACTGGCGGCCCTTCGGCGAAGAGGCCCGGCCTCGCCCCGGATCTTTTCCAATGTCGAATCGTGGTCCTCCCGGCTGACGCCGAAAGCCTGACGAAGCTCCTCGATCTCGCGGTCGGGAGCGCGGCGAAGCAGTGCCTCGGAGAGCGCCGTCTGGTAGCCGGCCAACTGGACTCGCTGTTCGAGGCTGGTGGTGTCCGCCCGAGCGAAGAGCTCCCGCTCCTCTGCAGACAAGCGGGCGACGACCGTCTCGTGCTCGCGGGTCGAGATCCCGAACTGCTTGCGAACCTCCTCGAGAAACCGAAGCTCTCCGCCCCGGACGAGACCGTCGGCGATGATTTCCTGAACGGTGCTCGCGTAGGCCGCCAAGTGTTTCTCGCGGGCATGCTCGTCGGCCTTGATCCAGGCGTAGACCTCATCGGGCTCCTGGGGTGGCGGATTGTCGAATGGCCAATTGCGGAGGAGCTTCGTGGCTCCCCTCTCGCGAATGTAGTGCTCTCGCCGACGCCGCCAGCGCTTGGTGAGAAAGAGAGTCGCCACGGCCGGGGTAATGAAAGCGACCGCCCGTGTACCGCCGGGCAACTTCCGCAGCGTGGGAGCGCCAGCGAAGAAAAAGAACGTGACGAACGCGGTAAATGCCGCCAACGCCAGAGCGAGATGACGCCGGCGTTCGGCGTCCGACGCGAGCCTTCCGAGCGCCGACTCGACGAGCCGGAAGACTCCATAGGAGAGGGCCGAGAACGCGAGAAGCGTCAAGCTCGCGGCGGCGAGTGCCGGGATACCTTCAATAAAGAAGAACCCCGGCCCCAGGAGCAGGCTCGAATCGAAGGGTGTTCGAGTCCACCGGCCGTCGAAATAGGCTTCCCAGCTACCGTGCCGTAGCCAGTAATAGGTGTAGAAAGCGAGTACCAAACCGGGAAACGCGAAGGTGGCCAGCCGCCGGCCTTCGGTCATCAAATCTTGCCAGTACCCGTTCTCCTGGTCGATGTCAGGGCAGTGTTTCTTGCAGGCGGTGCAACGTTCGCACTGAGAGTTCGAAGGGCTCCGAATCAGCGAGCCGGGCTCGGTGTAAACCCGCTCGATCAGACCCACCGGACAAACGAAATTGCACCAGGTCTTGCCGGTGAAAACGGTATTGGTGAGTGCTGCGGCCAGGGCGAGGGCGATCAGGAGCCCGCCGAGCAAACGCCCGTCGCCGTTCGTCGCCACCAGTCGCATAACCAGCATCGCCAGGAGCACGCCGAAAGTCACGACGAAAAACCAGCGTTCGAGCCAGGCGGGAACCCGACGCTGGCTGCGGCGATTGAGCCGCCTTCCGATCTCGCCGAAGTAGGCAAGCGGGCAAAGCCGTCGCCAGTTGGAGAATCCCATCAACACGATGGACATCGGCAACAACGGCAAGAGCATCGTCCAGAAGAGCCGCGGTTGCCAGTCATAGAGAAACCCGGCGACGACGAGCCCGACATACCCCAACACGAGCACGAAACGCGTCCACTCTTGCCAACGCGTGTTGGAGTCAGCGGAAGCCGCGATCGAGGGAAAGTGGCTCAATGTGTTATGAGGGAATGCGCCAAGAGAAATCCATCGCTTCCTTCGTGCTCGCAGAAAGTCCGCAGCGACCGAAGATGTTCGGTAGGAAGAATACTAGGCACTCTAATGCAGCGAAGCAAATCAAAGGTTGGAAGCCCGTTAGCCAAGCCGATGTTGGGGACTTGGATTCACGGTCTTGACGACGCCGGGATGGGTTCATATAGTCCCTCCTTCGCCGCCCTGAGAACGGCGGAAAGTGAGGAACGCATGAAAGGAACAGGCTGGAGCTCGATCAAACGTCTCTGCGACTCGAAGCTTCAGGTCGCGACGATGGTGGCGCTGGTGGCTGCCGCCGCTTGCACGGCTCCGGAGCCACCCGCTGAGCTCCCCGTCGAGCTGCCGGTAATCGAGCTCGAGGAGCACCCCGCGATCGAAAACCACCTCGAGCAGCGTGACGTCGTCGGGGGCGCCATGTCCTTCCAGCAGCTTTTTACCGCGGGCGACGATCTCTTCCACGCCGTCTATAACGGGCTCGACGGGGTCGGCGCCATGCGCACGGCAGGCGGCGCACCGCTTTCGCGCTTCTCGAACGGCCCGGTGGGCGGCGGGCAGCCCATCGCCGTCAGTGCCCAGGCCTGCGGGGACTGTCACGCGAAGCCCTTCGAGGCCGGCGCCGGGCACGCGCACACTCGCGTCCTGCCGGATCCCGACGCGGACGGCTCGTCGCCGTTCAATGCTCGGGCGACCACGTCCCTCCACGGAAATGGTCTGCTCCAGCTCCTGGCTCAGGAGATGACCGAAGAGCTCCAGGCGGCGCGCGACAAAGCGGCCGATGACGCGCGCGCGAGCTCGGGAACGCCGGTACAAAGCGCCCTCGTCGCCAAGGGGGTGGAGTTCGGCCAGCTCGTCGCCACCGCCGACGCCAACGGCGGCGTCACTTACGACTATTCGGGCGTCGTCGGCGTCGATCCCGATCTGGTGGTTCGCCCGTTCGGCTGGAAGGGTTTCGTTCCCGTCCTGCGAAGCTTCGTCCTGGCCGCAGCCAACTTCGGAATGGGAATGCAGGGTGAGGAGTTCGCCTGGCGTTTGCCCCCCGAGCGCCAGCCCGATGCGGACGAAGACGGGGTCGAGCGCGAGCTCACGGTGGGAGACGTCACCGCGATGACGATCTACAACGCGAGCCAGGAGACGCCGCACGGGGTCGCGCACCTCGCCGAGCTCGGCATGGTGGCACGTCCCGACCCCTCGGCCCTCGCCCGGGTCGAGCAGGGCAGCGGGCTGTTCGAGAGCATCGGCTGCGCGAGCTGTCACCGGCCCGAGATGCGGCTCATGAACACCGTCTTCGAGGAGCCGACGAATCGAGGCAACGGCCACTACCTCGATGGCTTCCTCGCTTCGAAGGACACGGACTATGATCCCGAGCGGCCGGTGCGATTCGACATGATGACCGACGCCCAGCCGCCGCGCGTCGAGGCGCACCCCGAGGGCGGCGCGGTCGTCCGGCTCTACGGCGACCTCAAGCGACACCGGATGGGCCGCCAGCTCGCCGATCCCGCGGGTCCCCAGGTCGTCTTCGACTCGACCCTCGCGCCGCTCGAGATCGACGGCGAAGTGCGCTTCGTTCCCCCCGACGTGTTTCTTACCGCCGAGCTCTGGGGTGTCGGCTCCACCCC
>DASPGQ010000585.1 GCA_035620555.1 Vicinamibacteria bacterium | reverse complement strand
CTCGTCTTCGTTCTGTCGGGTGTACATAAAGATTCGGCTACCCACCAGAACGGGCGTGGCATAGCCGAGGCCCACTTCCGCCTTCCATCGCTCGCTCAGAGACACCGGCCACGGCGACGGCTCGCTGAAGGACGTTACCGCGCCGTCACGGCTCGGCCCTCGCCACTGCGGCCAGTCTTGAGCTTGCGATATCGGAGCCGCCGACGCAGCCAGTGTGGCCACCGACGCCAACTTCAGGTATCTGTGAATCATCGTGTCATCCCGTTTCGAGAATTCGAGGTCCTGGTAAGCGCCAATCTAGCGGGTCGAGAGAAAGGGATCAAACCGTCGGCGACACACTTCGCTGGCAGGGTGATGAAAAACTCAGCTCACCCTGCGCGAGCGGAGCGAGCCCGGCGCGCTTGCCGCGCCGTAAGCAGCCCGAGCCGTGGCGGCACGATCGATTACGGGTCCCGCCACGGCATTGAGCACTCTAGATGAAGATCTCGACCGCGCCGGCTTTCCTCAGTGAGTCGACGGTGGCGCCGACTTCCTTGCGCAACGACTCCTGCTTCAGCATTTCCTCGATGCGCTCTTTGACCTGATCGTAGGGAACGACCTGTCCTTCGATCTTCTCCGACAGTTTGATGATGTGAAAGCCGAATTCTGTCTCTACGACCCCGCTCACCCCGCCGGGCTCGAGCCCGAAGGCAGCCTCTTCGAAGGGTGGAACCGTCTCTCCGCGGCTGATGACCAATTCGCCGCCGTTACTCGCAGAGCCCGGATCTTCGGAGTGCTCACGGGCGAGAGTGGCAAAGTCCGCTCCCGAGCGAGCTTCCTCGAGGAGCCCCTCGATCTCGCGCTCGGCCCTCTCTCTGGTTTCAGGAGCTGCGTCGCCATCGACGCGCTTCAGAATGTGGCTCAACCGGAGGCGATCGGGTTGGCGCATCTGCGCGGCGTTGTTGTCGTAGAACTGGCGCTTTTCTCCCTCGGTCACGGTCACCTTGGGAGCGATGTCGGTCTCGACCAGCCTCTCGATACTCATGTCCTTCCGGATCTGGGTCCGAAGGAGTTCCAGCGTGAGCCCTTGTGCCTCGAGCGCTTCGTCCAAAGCGCCGGGCTCGGGAAACCGGCTCTTGATCGTTTCCACCTGAAGATCGACCTCGGTGTCCGCGGGGCCCAGATTCCGACCCTGGCTCGCCTGATAAAGGAGCTCGGCGCCGACGATCTCGTCGAGGATCTGACGATAGAAAGCCAGGGACCCGGTCTTCCCGGAGGGACCGCCCATACGTGCCTCGACGCCGGCGACGCGGTGGAGAAGGTCGGATTTGAGGATCTCCGTCCCGTTCACGCTTGCGACGATTTCGGGGAAACCGCCAGGATCGGCGACCTCGTCGCTCGCAGTCTCCTGGGTAACCGGCTTTTCGTCAGGTGCCTGCTCGTCCCCTTGTGTGGAGCAGGACAGAGCCAAGCTCGTCGCCGTCATGAAAACCAGAGCGGCCACGGCCGCACGAGAGTGTCGAAACCTTCTTCCCACGGGGTCCTCTTCCTTTCGATTTCGAGGACACCGGGGCAACGAACGTCCCACTGTCCCGAGTATTTTGGATTAAAGGGAAAGCTCAAACGATGATACGCTGCTCACCAGCCAGTTCGCAAACTCCGACTGTGCAGCCGTCTTGGCCGCGGCAGCGCTTCTCTCAGTTCGCCGAACCTACCAGTTGCGTCAATTCGTCGCGGGAGGGATCCGCAATACTTGACCGGGATAGATCTTGTCCGGATCGGTCAGCATGGGCTTATTGGCTTCGAAGATGACGGGATATTTCATCGCGTCGCCGTAGTAGGTCTTCGCGATCTTGGAAAGACTGTCGCCTTTCACCACGGTGTAGAACTGCGCCTCGGGTTCTTTCTTCTTCTCGACGACGTCGAGACGGTCGTCGACCTTGGCAATCCCATTCGTGTTTCCGACGGCGAGCAGGATCTTCTCCCGGACCGACTGTGAGGCGGCCTTCCCCTTGACCGTCGCCGTATCGCCTTTGACATCGATCCTCAGCGCCTCGACCTCGAGGCCGAGCTTCCTGACTCGATTCTCCAGCTTGGCAGAGCGCTCCTGGTCGGACTCTTTCGTCCCCCCGAAGAGCTTCTCGCCCGCACCGAGCACGAAATCGAGAATTCCCACACACACCTCCTTGCGTCTACGTCACCGTTTGAAAAGAGCTCCGAGAAGTCCCGAGCCGATTTGGGCAACGTCATCGAGCGCGGACCCGTCGGCGTCGGCATCGAGCAGCCGACCGAGCGAGCTCATCACGTCGGGCGCCGCTTTCTCGGTGCTTCGCCGTTCGTCTTGGAGAAACGAGGACAACCCGCCTGCATCCAGCCCCCGCTGCCGCTGGGCTTTGGCGAGCGCACCCATGACGAGCGGCGCGAGCAGGCTCAGGAGCTGAGCGACCTTGGCGGCGTCGAGACCGCTCGCCTTGCTGATACCCGTCTCCACTCCCGGACGCCGGTTCCCGAGCACGTGGCCGAGGATCGCGTCCCCGGCGCCCTGAGAAGGCCCATCGAAGAATCCCACGACGTCGTCGAGGACGCTTCCGTCATGATCGCGATCGAGCGCACCGTACAGACTCGCGGCACCTCCGCCGGAGGAGGCGTTCTTGGACAAAGCACCCAGGAGCAGGGGAAGCGCCGCACCAATGGCCGCGGCAGTTTGATCTCTTCCGGCCCCGATCGACCGACTCATCTCCCCGACGACGGGTCCACCGAGAGCTTGACCCAAAATGTCCATTATTTCGGACATGCGCACCTCCGGAAGGGCGTACAAGTTGACATTGACTTGACCCCGGAGGGGCAGCTTGTACCAAAGGAACCCGTGACCTGTCAAGGTCACGGGTTCTTGGGCGGAAGACGCCCGCGGCAACTACACCATCGCCCGCTGCGTCTCAGTAATTCGGGAAACCGCTCTCAAGCCGCGCCGGCATCCACGGCCTTTCGTCGCATCCGAAAGATGAGCGCCGTTACCACGACCAGCGCGATGGGAATGGCGATGGCGACAGGCAGCACACCACCAGGATTGAGGCCCTGGCCGGACTCCACCGTCATGTGGATACCCGACGTCGTCAAGGGTTGCGTGGTGGAATCCGGACCCTCGGGCTCGGGAATGACGACCATGTACGTGATAAATTCGCCCTCCCAGACCGCGTGAACCGTCCAGTCCTGGATGGCGGTCTCGCCCGGCTCGAGCGGCTCGACGTATTGGGCGCGCTGGGGAGACCAGTCCTCTGGATCGACCGGATCTCCTTCCCCGTCGATATTGATGATATTCATCGCTACGATCATGGCGGGTGATTCTTCATCAGGACTGTCGTTCGTCACGCTCGTTTTGAAGTTGATCATTTCGCCGGTTTTCATCTGCCGATAGCCGACGTCGATCGAAACTCGCAAGGGTAGATCCGGGACGACGAAATCATGCGCTGGAGCCATGCCGGTTACGGGATCCGCCCCTTCTTCCGGCGCTGCCTCGTCTTCCGACTGTTCCTCTTCAGATGGCTCTTCCTGAGCGTTCGCCGGTCGGGCCGAAAGTGACCCGCTGAGACAGCCGATCAAGAACAAGCTCGCCGCACGGCTCCAGGGCAAACGCAACCGTCCGTTATGGGCTGGCTCGAGACAGAGCCTCGGACTGGCAAACAAGAACAGCATCCCGAGGGTGAGCACGAAAAACAGGATGGGGGCGGAGAGGTAGAAGAATACTTCGTCCACACCCCTGTTGTTGACGAGGATCTTCTCGAGAAAATGGTTGACTGACTCGAGCGGGTTCACCAGTTTCAGAGCCCTTCCCATCATGCCCGTTTGGGCGGCGCCGGGGAACTGGGTGGGAAGGAGGAAGAGGACGTAAACCGTCAGGCTGACGAACATGCTGCCCTTGAGCGAATTGGACCAGCTACTGACGAGCATCCCGAAGCCAGTGAATGCGAGAGTCAGGAACGTGCCGAGTATGGCACCCCAGAACATTGCCGGACCCAAGACTGGATGTCCCTGCGACAGTACGGAAAGGAACGGGTAGCAAACCAGGTAGGCGACGGGCCATGGCGAGATGGCTGCGAGAAATTTGCCAACGATGATCTGAGTGCGACTCGTGGGAGTCAGCAACAGCGCTTCGAGCGTGGCTCGTTCTCGCTCGCCGCTGATGCTGTCGGCGCCGATGATGAGCCCGATGAAAACGCCCACGACGATGGCGGTCTGGAGCGTCAAGTAGACCATCTCGGGCGGCGGAATCAAGTCGAGCTCATGGTTGGAGGCGAGCACGTAAGACATCACTGCCAGCAGGACGCTGAACAGAATGATGAGAATGAGTGCTTTGCCCCCCACCCATAGCTCGGTGAGCTCTCTGCGGAATACGAGCCACCAGGTGGACGAAGAGGGACCAGAGGGGCGACCGCGCATTGGTTCTGTTCGATTCATTTTGTTTGCCTTCACGTGTTCTTCGAGGTCTGTTCGTCTTCGTTCTCGGTGAGGTGGAAGAAGACGTCCAGCAACCGACCACCCTCGACCTCGAAATTGAGGATGGGAATCTCGGCGCGGATGAGCGCGTCCAGGATCGCGTTCTTGACCCGGGTCCCGGAAGAGTCTCCGTCGACACTGCGATCGAGCTCGACGCGCAACCAGCCTTCTGTCTCGGTGCTAGGAACCACCTTGAGGACGTTCGACAGGCTGTCCAGTGCCTTGGCCGCCTGTGCCGTTGCCGCCGTAGGAACATGGATCTTGACAATCTGTCGGAGGGAAAGCTCTCGCTGCGCTCGGCCGATGACCTCGGCCACCGATCCGCTCGTGACGACCCGGCCCGCGTTCAGAATGACCACATCGTCGCAATAGCCCTCGATCTCCGACAAATGGTGGGTGCACAGGATGATACCGGCGTTACGCTCCTTGGCTATCCGCCGCACCATCACCAGGAGCTCCTGTTGACCGCGGGGGTCGAGCCCCAGGGTAGGCTCGTCGAGAAAAACGATGACGGGATCGTTGACCAGAGCCCGAGCGATTCCCAGTCTCTGCCGCATCCCGCGGCTGTAGGTGCCGATCAGTGACCTGGCTCGCTTCCCGAGACCGACTTCTTCGAGAAGCGCGAGCCCGTGCTCATGCGCATCGGCCGCGGACCGGCCGTAGAGCTGCCCGAAGTAGCTCACGCACTCGAGACCCGTCATTTGCTTGTGAAACCCGAGGCTCTCGGGCAGCACACCGATCTTGCTGCGAATTCGCTGGGGGAAATCCGAGCTGATTCCGTCGACGCTGAACCGCCCCGAAGTGGGCTTCAGAATCGTCGTCAGAATGCGGATGGCCGTGGTCTTGCCAGCGCCGTTCGGACCCAGGAAACCGAGGATACGTCCGGCGTCCAGCGAGAAGGACAGACCGAAGAGCGCCTGCCGACCCCCGTAGCTCATTCGCAGATTCGTGGCGACCAATTTGGGACTCCCCACTCGGTGCGTCGTATTAGTCATGTTGCCGATTCGATCATCTGTCGTAGTTGCCAACATCTCGATGCCCCCTGCACCCGCAGCATTTCGCTCTTCCCGTCGGCCAAATGCCGACATGAAACTTCTTCAAGGATTGTCTACTTGGCTTGTTCTCGGGCCATGCGGATGGTTCTGGCACAGCCCGCGAGTCTCATCCAGGGGGGTGATCCACGTTGTTCTCTATGGATGGGGTGAGGGAGCGCCCCAATTTGAATTCGGTCGGTACCGGCGTGCCACCATGCCACGAGACCTCAGATGCTGTGTGTGATTCCGAGATGCCCCAACTTTCACGACCGCTCAGGCAGCGTTTCGTGAACATCCCGACCTGCGAGGCCATTTCCGAACCCCTAGCCAGCTACCGCTACCCCCCCCGAGGTCAGGTAATGCGGGCATTGTGGCACAAGCTTCGTTCGAGATCAACAGAATTTTCGTAAAGACAACCTACCGCTTGCCCTTCGGGGCCGATGGATTTTCACGAACGCTTCTTCCACAGACCCTTCAGGAACTCGGAACGCTTGTCGTCGGGGATTTTGCCGAGGCAGTCGGGGCATTCCTTTTCGAGAAAGTCGAGAATCGCGCGTTCCTTGTCGCCCAGCTCGTTCTTGTCGATGTGCGTCCCGTCGTTCCAGTCCTTGACGAGGGTCCACCAAGTTTTCAGCGACCGGAGAGGAATCACCTCCTCGATCTTCATTCCGAACTGCTCTCCCAGGTGGCCATAATCGACAGGGTGGTCTGCTTGCTGAGCTTCGAGCAATGTCGAGTCGAACCATCGCGGTACGGGCATGGCACGCCCTCCCTTCCGAGCTCCGCGGACACCACCAGGCGCCGCGGCGGAATCCTAGCAGGAGAGCCCGTGGGCTGCCAATCATTCGAAAAAGACCTGTATACCGCGAATCACTCTGTGCCTGTGCTAAGTTTCGGTCGTGCCGAGACAGCGGGAGAAGGACCAGAGTGTCGAAGAAGGCCGTGTGCGCGTCCATGACCCCTTCGAGCTCATTCGCTGGCTCGCCCTGAGCCAGCCCGACC
>DASPGQ010000584.1 GCA_035620555.1 Vicinamibacteria bacterium | reverse complement strand
CTATCGGGACTTTTTCGAGAACCATACGCCGGGGTTCTTCTATCTCGTGGCGCCACTCTTTTCGTTCTTCCAGGTCGAGACGAGCGTTACCGAGACGTTCGCTTTCTTCTATCTTGCCCGAACCATCGCCCTGCTCCTCGCCGGGATCAGCTTGCTGCTGAGCTTTCGCCTCGGCCGCTTGTGGGGCGGGGCGAGAGTGGCCTGGGTGGGAACGGTTCTGCTCGGACTCGACACGATCTTTCTGACGAAAACCATCGAAGTCCGGCCGGACGTTTTTTCGCTGCCGCTGTTCTTGGCGTGTCTCGTGACCCTCGTCGGAGCCGTTCGCGGCACGCCATCACCGCTCCCGCAACGCCTTCGCTTCGCCATGTCCGGCTTGTTTCTCGGCTCCGCGCTGATGTTCACCCAGAAGATCCTGTTGGTCGGGCCGGGCTTCGCTCTGGCCATGCTCTGGTACGTCGGCGACCCTCGAGGGCGAGGGAGACTGACAAGCCGGTTCATCGATTTGCTGGCGCAATCGGCCGGCTTCCTCATCCCGGTCGCCGTTACGCTCATCTACTTCGCCTACCACGGAGCCCTGCGGGAGTTCGTCGAGCTCAACTTTTTCCTGAACCTGACCTATGGTGAGACGACGACGATGTCACCTGTGCCGCTCCTCGAGGTCTTCGTCGGAGAGAACCCCTTCCACGTCGTCCTGGGGCTCCTCGGATGCGCTCTCGGCATAGTGGGCATGCTCGGGCGCGAAGGCGCGCGACGCGGCGACCCGATTCTCGTGCTTTCGGCTCTGTCTTTGTTCGTCGGCCTGTTCCTGACTCCACTCCCTTATCACCAGTACTATTTGATGTTTCAACCGCTCCTGGCGCTGTTCGCCGCGTCTTCCTTGGTCCGGCTGGTGGATAGCTTCGCGCGAGAAAGACTCGAGACCGAGCGCGCTCGTTCTCTGCCGCTCGGCATCGCCCTCGCCCTCGTGGTGGGAGCAGGCCTCTCGCTCGTGATTCGCTGGGTGCAGCCCCCTGTCTTCACCGAAACCCTCTACATCTTCGTCTGGCTGGCGGTGGCCGTCCTCGGTCTGTTCCTTTTGCTCCGGGGAGAGCGCGATTGGGTGCTGGTGACGTTCCTCGGAGCAACTGCCATCGCCCCGCTCCATCGGATCCACGACTTGTCGGGCCCCTCCAACACGAAGTATCGAAAGACGCTCGAGCAGATTGCTTTCGTCATGGGGAGCACGAGGCCGAGCGACCCGGTGATGGACGGTTTCACCGGCTTCGGGGTGTTCCGACCCCACGCCCATTTCTACTGGCTTCTTCAGGAAGAGTTCCCCCTGGTCAGCCGGGGCCAGCGGGAACGTCTTTACGACGACCTCGCCTCGGGTCGCGTCGACCCGAAGCTTATTTTTCTAGACCGTAACTTGAGGTTGTTCTCGTCCGAGGTGGCGGAGTTCGTCGAGCGAAACTACGAGCCTGTCGGCTACGACGTGGTCTGGCGGCGGAAGCCCATCTGGCTCGACCACGGACCGATGGAGCTCGCGGGAAAGCTCGATTTGGGCCGGGGCCCGACGAGCGATCTCGTGGGACCCGGCTGGTACGAGCCGGACACGGAGGGCATGACGAGCTTCCGCCGTTCTCGCGGGCGACGATCCTGGCTGCGGGTGCCCATTCGAGTCCCGGGCGAGCTGCGAGTCGTCGTGCGCGCCCGACCGGAATGGCTCGACCCGATTCCCGATCTCGAGCTCAGCGTCAATGGAACACCCGTCGGCCAGGCGAAGCTGTCGGAAGGATGGAGGGACTACGAGTTCCGGGTGCCGGCCTGGTGCTCGAGATCCGGAGTCAATAGTTTCCTCTTCACCTATTCCCACGTGCCGCGTCAGTCGGACCCCGAGTTCAAGGGTCGCAACGCCGCTCTGGCGATGGAGTTCTTGAAAGTAGAGAAGTTTTGAAGCTCATTGCCGTGACACCGCTCCCTCCGGCTCCGACGGGCGTCGCCGACTACAGCGAGCTGCTTTTGACCGGGCTCGCGAGAGCGACGGATTGGAAGATCGAGGCGGTCTCTCCCACAGAAAGAAGGGACTTCACGTTCGCCGTCACCGCCCCGGAGTCCTTCGTCCCCCCAGACGAGGGCGACGTTTTTCTCTATCACGTGGAAAACAGCCGGCACCACGACTTCGTCTATCCATTCCTGCTCCGCCATCGCGGACACGCACAGTGAGCAGTTAGGGAACTTCGACCTGTGCCGTGAACTTACGCACACACCACCCAACGCGCCGTGCCCATACT
>DASPGQ010000583.1 GCA_035620555.1 Vicinamibacteria bacterium | reverse complement strand
TGATATTTCCACTCGAGGTAGGCGGCGGTCCTCTCGGCGATGAAATCATAGCCGTGCGATGCGGCCTGCCAGAGAGCATCGTATTCTTTGCCGAAAGGACCTTCCATCGGTCGCGCCGTCACGTCGCCACGCGTCTTTCTCCGGGGAAAAGCCAAAGAAAAGGCCAGACGCGCAATCGGCGCCAAGGACCGGGCCAGGGCTCGCGGCATCCTGCGCTCGAGTAGCGCGCCCGGGTCGAGGACCAGCGTGTAGCAGGGCACCGGCCCGACGTCTTCCCAACGAAGTTTCCTGAACAGGGTATAGGACGCAGCCGACAGTCCCAGACCGAGCGAAGCTTCGACGTTCTCGTCCCAGTAGAGGAACAGGCGCGAGCCAATGCCTTTACGTTGGACGTTCGGTCGGACCATCACATCCATGCCCCACGAGCCCCGGAGCGTCCGTCCCTTGACGTAGAGGCGGACGGGCATCGATGCGTATTGGCCGAGCACCACTCCGTTCTGCTTGGCAACCCAGATCTCGGGACCCTCGGGCGGGCAATTGGGGTTCTCGTCATACTGCCAGCGCCAGCGGGCGCGATTGTCCCCCGCGGCTTTCTCGCCGAAAACTTCCGCGTACATGGCCTCGAGCGCCGGTGTCTCCGCACTCGAGCGACGGCAGATCTCGATAGGAGCTCTCGCGCTCGGGGAGTTGGATGACATCGCTCGAAACCGGCGATCGTAGCATGAATCGGGCCAGCGCCCGGTTCAGCGTCGTCCGGGGCTTAATCGCCCTCGGGCATCACGATCGCGAGGATCACGTAGACCAGAATTCCTGGAAACGCGGCGGAACAGATCGAAAGGAGGACGTAGCCGACGCGGACGACCGTGGGGTCCCAGCCGAGCCAACGCGCAATACCGCCGCAGACCCCGAGAAGCATCCGGTCGCTCTTCGCGCGGGTCAGTGGTCTGTCCGACGGCACGCGACATTCTGTCTCATTTGCCGTGGGCCGACAAGTAAGTTAACGTCGCGCTGCCGTGGGATGTTTCGTCGGTTGTCTCGCCCTCCTGTTTCCGCGCATTGCGCTCGTTGCCGTGTTTCTCATGAGCAATTACCTGGGTCGGGCCTACGAAACGGTCCTCTGGCCGGTGCTCGGTTTCTTCTTCATGCCGCTCACTACGCTCGCCTATGCCTGGGCGGTGAACACCAATGGAACCGTGACGGGCGTCTACCTCGTCGTTGTGGTCGTGGCCGTCTTGATGGACCTCGGAACGACGGGGAAAGGGGCGTCCGAAGGCCGCAAACGCTGGGATTAAGGCAGATACGGAATGTACGGCATGCCGGCGACGACGGAGACCACGATGGAAAGCGCGGTGAGCAGGATGAAAACCAGCGCGACGAGAAGGTGGTCGCCCCGCTCGGGCTCCAGAGGGTCGAGTAAACGGGCCATGAGATACCCGCCGACCAGCCCCCCGAGGTGGGCCTGATTGTCCACGCCGGGCATCACGATGCCAAAAATGCCGAAGAACACTGCGTAGCCGATCATCTGCTGCTGAATCACTCGGCTGCCGGTACGGCGCCCGTAATAGAGGAGCGCCCCCAACAGACCGAAGATGGGCGCCGAGGCGCCGAGCGTCAGCGGCGCCCCGGCAAGACCGAGGAACGAGAGAACGAAGCCAAAAGGAATGAATGGATATAGCTGGTTCGCGAGGCTGCTGAAGAAGAATCCGGTAATGGACGACACCGAGTAGATGATGATCATCCGCCCGGCCCCATAGAACTCCGCGGTTGCGGGAGCGAAGTTCCGAACGATCATCATGTTGAAGGCGATGTGCAGGAGTCCGCCGTGGAGCCATCCCGCACTGAGCAGCGTCCACCACCTCCCCAGCTCGAAAACCGGGAGCTGCCCGCTCGCTCCGAAAAGAAAGAGCGCCCTCGTGCTCGGGCTCATGAACGTCAGGAAGCCGCCTCTTCGGATGCCGGAGGGGTCGATCAGAAGCGTCGCGATGAACAGACCGATCGAGCCAGCGATCACGAGCTTGACGAAGCCGAAGTCGCGCCCGAGCGCACGGATTGCGGCGCCGAAGCCGTAGAGACCGGGGTTGCGACGTCCGCAGTTGAGGCACTTCTCGTCGTTCACACCGACGAGCCGATTGCACGACGCGCAGAGGACCGAGCCTTCCCTTTGACGCTGAAACATCGCTGAGCCCACGGCATTCTAACCGATTGAGTGTCGCGGGGGTGCGCAGCTATTCGGGTGGCGCCTCGTGAGTCGTCTCGCGGTGAGCTCCGACGAGCCTCCGGGGCAGGAGCGGATTCAAGCGGGCCACGACCTCGTAAGCGATCGTCCCACTCAGACGTGCGATCTC
Organism: Vicinamibacteria bacterium; assembly: GCA_035620555.1. Taxonomy (NCBI): domain Bacteria; kingdom Pseudomonadati; phylum Acidobacteriota; class Vicinamibacteria; species Vicinamibacteria bacterium. Next base: position 1,139 of record DASPGQ010000583.1, on the reverse strand, counting down.
GTCGGCCGAGATGCCATCCCCGAGCAGGACGACCTCGTCGTCCTCCTCCGCGCCAAGGCCGGTCACGTCCACCATGAACATGTTCATCGCGACACGTCCCACGACCGCGGCACGCTCGCCGCGCACGAGCACGTAGCCCCGGTTCGACAGCCTCCGGTCGTAGCCATCGTAGTAGCCTGCGGGAACGACGCCGATGACTCGATCGCTTTCGGCTCGGTAGGTGCAGTCGTAACCGACGCTCGCGCCTCTCGAAACCCTCTTGACCTGCGCCAGACGGCTCTTCCACGTCAGGACGGGCCTCAGCGGGACTTCGACGCGCGAGTCGGGAGACGGCCAGATTCCAAAGAGGCCGATTCCGACTCGCGCCAGGTCGCAGTGGGCATCGGGGTGAAGGAGCACCCCAGCCGTGGGCGAGGCATGCACCAGGACGCCTTCGAACAACGATGCCGCCTCACGGAGGCGTTCGAGCTGGATGCGGTAGAAATCCGAGCTCCCGTTCTCCACGTCCGCAAAATGCGTGTAGACGCCTTCGATCTGAATCCCAGTCAAATCGATATCGGATGGGGAGCCACCGAGTCGGTTGAGGCCGGTCTCGATCTTGAGGTGAGCGAGCGCGGGCTTTCCCATTCGTTCCGCCGCCCGAGCCATCGCCCGAGCGCTGTCTCGCCGAAAAAGGGCCTGTCGAAGGCCGAGACGGACGACGGTCTCGAGGTTCTCGGCTTCGGTGTGCCCGAGAATGAGAATCGGACGTCCCAGACCGAGGGCATGGATCTCCAAAGCCTCGCTCAAGGAGTCCACCCCGAACCAGTCCACGTGGTCCGCAAGGAGGGGCGAGACGAGGCGAGCCCCGTGGCCGTAAGCGTTCGCCTTCACGACCGCCATCAAACCCGTTCCTCGCTCGAGCCGTGCCCGGATCGCACACACGTTTCCAACGAGCCGCCCGGCGTCGATCTCGAGCCACGACGAGCCCACGTTACCGAACCGTTTTCACCAGGGGCTTCATCGTCATCGTCTGGACGACGAGCGAGAAGAAGACGAGTATCGCGGTCAACACGAGGAACTCCGCCCGGAAAGCGACGTCCCGGGGAAGGCCCAGTACCAGGGCAATGGGGATCGACCCCTTGAGCCCGCCCCATACC
>DASPGQ010000582.1 GCA_035620555.1 Vicinamibacteria bacterium | reverse complement strand
AACCAATCCCGGACGCGCTCCGCGGTGACGTGATCGCGAATCCAGACGTAGCAGTCCGCGCTTCGGCCGATGAGACCGATGTTGGCGGTGTCACCCTTGTCTCCGCTTCGAGCGTGAGCGATGAGAGCCAGAGGGATCTCGATCGTCTTCGCCGCGGCTGTCTCGGCCGGAACCGGAGCCTCGACCGGACCCGTGGCTTCCGCGGTTCCACGGGTCTCCGGCCATTTCAGATCGCCGCTGGCAAAGAGTTTTTCCGCACGGTCTGCGTTCTCCATCCGCGACCAGATCTCGAAACGGGCGGGCGCCTTCGCCTGGGGGATGAGGCTGGGCCAGTACCGAACGACGTCCGAGATGGAAGGCGCACCCCCGGTGACCGCCACCCCGGCCGGACCGCTCAGGATCAGGCCCGGCAGAAGCTTTCGGAAGATCTCGAGCTTTTTCCGATCGTGGTCACGCACGGCGAGCTTGAGGAGGATCTCCGTCGGCCGGTGCTCGGGCGTAAGCCGACGATGGGTGGAGTCGTCACCGATATATTCCGTTTGGTGGGCCTCGAAGAAGTCGAGCCCCTCTCGCTCGAGCTCGTTGCGGGCACGCGTCCATAAGATGCCGGCAAAGCAGGCGGCTTTGGCACGCGCATCCGGGCCCGACACCATCAGAGTCCCTTGCGACTTGAACCCGTCTTCGATAGCCAGGCTCACTTTGAGCCAATCCGTCGGCGCCGAGCCCCGCGCGCCGGTAACCCGGACGCGACTTTCTCCACAGGCGTCGAGCTTCATCGTGGTGAAGTCGGCGATGACGTCGGGAGTGATGTAGAGCTGCGGGTGACCCATCTCGTAAAGGAACTGTTCCCGCACCGTCTGAAGGCTCACGAGCCCGCCGGTGCCGGGATGCTTGGTCACGACGAAGGTGCCGTCAGGCTCGAACTCGACGATGGGATAACCGATGTCGACGTAGCTATCGACCTTTTCCCAATCGGTGAAATTGCCGCCCGTCGCCTGGGCACCGCATTCGATGAGGTGTGAGGCAACGATCCCCTGTGCCAAGCGGTCGTAATCGTCCGCCGCCCACCCGAACTCGTGAATCAGGGCGGCGAGCGTGATTCCCGTATCGGTCACCCGGCCCGAAAGAACGATGTTCGGATCGTGCTGGAGCGCTTCAACGACGGGCATCGCGCCGAAGTAGGCGTTGGCGGACAGCACCCGGTCGCGGTAATCACCCAGCGGCTCGCCCGTCTCCATGTTGTCGAGGGTGAGCTCGCCGAGGCGCGGCAGCACGTCGTCGCCGCTCACCACCGCGATCTTCAAAGGGAGAGCCAGCTCGCGGGCGAGACCGAAAAGGGCCTCGGCGCAGGCCTCGGGGTTGACTCCGCCGGCGTTGGTAATGACTTTGATCCCGCGGTCCAGGACCTCTCCGAGCACCGGCTCGATCTGTTTCACGAAATCCCGGGCGTAGCCGGCCGCGGGGTCGCGGGCGCGCTGTTTCTGCAGGATGCTCATCGTGATCTCGGCGAGAAAGTCCATCGAGATGTAATCGAGAGGGAGCTCGCCGAGCACCTGGCGGCGCAACGCGTAGGGATCGTCGCCCCAATAACCACCGGCGTTCGCGATCCGGATGAGATTCTTCATCGGTCACATCCTGAAAACGCCGACCCTCGTTTCATCCATGGGAGCGTTCAGCGCCGTCGCCAGGGAGAGCGCCAGAACCTTCCGGGTCTCTCTCATGTCGACGACCCCGTCGTCCCACAAGCGGGCGGAGGCATGATAAGGATGGCCCTCCTCTTCGTACTTCTCGCGGATCGGCCGGGCGATCGCCTCGGCTTCCTCGCTCGAGAGGCTCTGGTTCTTTCGCGCCAGCTGGTCTCGCTTCACCGTGACGAGAACGGCGGCCGCTTGCTCGCCTCCCATCACCGAGATCCGGCTAGTAGGCCAGCTCCAGACGAAGCGGGGATCGTACGCCCGGCCGCACATCCCGTAGTTTCCCGCGCCGAAACTTCCACCCAGGATGATCGTGATCTTGGGAACGCGGGCGGTGGCGACGGCGTGCACCATTTTCGCCCCGTCCTTGGCGATACCCCTACGCTCGTAGTCGGCTCCCACCATGAAGCCGGTGATGTTCTGGGCGAAGAGCAGCGGGATCTTCTCCGCCGTCGCCAGCTCGATGAAATGGGTCGCCTTGAGCGCGCTCTCGCTGAACAACACCCCATTGTTGGCGAGTATGGCGACCGGGATACCCTCGATGTGCGCGAACCCGGTTACGAGCGTCGTTCCATAGCGAGGCTTGAACTCGAAGAGGCGGCTTCCGTCCAAGATGCGGGCCAGAACTTCCCTCACGTCGATCTGTCGCTTGAGGTCGCGGGGCCAAACGCCCAGGATCTCGTCGGGGTCGTAGGCCGGCGCCTCCGACGGTTGGAGCCTCACGTTCGCCTGATCGCGCTTGCCGAGATGTCCCACGATGTCGCGAAGGATATCGATCGCGTGCTCGTCGTCCTCGGCGAAGTGATCGGCGACGCCGGAATGTTCGGTGTGAACCTGTGCGCCCCCGAGCTCTTCGGCAGATACGTCCTCGCCCGTCGCCGCTTTGACGAGTGGAGGGCCGGCGAGAAAAATCGTTCCCGTCCTGTTGACGATGACCGCCTGATCGCTCATCGCCGGCACGTAGGCGCCACCGGCGGTGCACATGCCCATGACCGCCGCGATCTGCGGGATGCCCGCGGCACTCAAAACGGCCTGGTTGCGAAAGATTCGCCCGAAGTGGTCCCGGTCGGGAAAGACTTCAGCCTGCAGCGGAAGAAAAGCACCGCCGCTGTCGACGAGATAGAGGCAAGGCAGCCGGTTCTCGAGCGCAATCTCCTGGGCGCGGAGATGCTTCTTGACGGTGATGGGGTAGTAGGTGCCCCCTTTCACCGTCGCGTCGTTGGCGACGATCATGCACTGGCGGCCGCGAACCAGACCCACTCCGGTGACGATCCCACCCGCGGGGACGTCGTCCGTATAGAGCTGATATCCGGCCAGGGGTCCGACTTCGAGAAAAGGGGCGCCGTCGTCGCAGAGGTGGGCAATGCGGTCGCGCACGAAGAGCTTGCCTTGCTCTCGATGGCGCGCCTGGGATCGTTCGTCGCCGCCCTTTCGGATGGTATCCAGCTTCTGCGCGAGCTCCTGGTTGAGCGCGAGGTTGGCCTGATAGCGCCTTCGGAACACGTCGGAGCTCGTCTTGACCTGGCTTCGAATCAGGCTCACGGCTTCTATGGTATCCGATTCGTTTGCAATGCAAACGTCAGCCCCGAAAGTGCGGCAGCACGGCGCGGCCGAGGAGCTCCACCGCTTCGAGTGGGTCCGGGCCGAGCGGCGGCCCGAAGCTCAGATGGCGCGCCCCCGCGTCGACCAGAGGCTCGAGCCGGGCGATGACGTCCCCGGGTGTTCCCACGATCCCGATTCGGAGCATTCTCTCGTCGACGAGCTTCGAGGCCTTGTCCATATCGCGCTCCACGGTCACCGCGCGATCGATTGCGACGAAGTCGTCCGGCGTGAGCGACAGCCGCTCGAGGACGGTTGCGGTCAGGGCAGGACCGTAATAAGCGATCTTTTCGGCGAGCGCCCGGCGCGCGGCGGCAGCATCTTCGGAAAGCGAAACCCAGACGCAAGCGGCGAGGTCGAGCTCTCGTCCCGCCTCTTCGATCAACGGCTTGACCGTATGGTAATGCTCCGGCGGAAACAGGAGCGGGAGGACCCCGTCCCCGATCTCTCCGGCGAGCCGGAGCATCTTCGGGCCGAGCGCCCCGATGTAGATCGGCGTCCTCCTGGAGGGACGGAAACGGAGGTACGCGCCGTCTCGCCAGCGAAAGCGCTCACCCGATATCATGGCGGACTTCCCCGCGAGAAGATCCCGAACGATCGCAACCGTTTCCCGCACGGCGGTGAGGGGCACGCGATGCTCGATACCCACCCAATCCATGAATTTACGAGACCCCGCCGCGAGCCCGAGCTGGAAACGATTCTGCGACAGCTCGTCGAGCGTGGCGGCGATCATCGCGATCTCGCTGGGGTCGATGGTAAAGGGATTCAAGATGCAGGTTCCGATCTGGATGCGGGCCGTGGCCTGGGCGACCGCCGAGAGCACGACGGGAGCGCTCCGGAAAAAGAGGTCGTTGCTCATCCAGAACTGGTCGAACTCGGCTCGTTCCGCAGCAAGCGCGAGAGCAACCGTATCGTCGATCGTGAGATCGTTGTTGACGCGAACGCTGAATCGAATGGACTCGGTCATTCCGCGCCGGCGGAGCCCACCACCGCCTCGGCCTCGATCTCGACGAGGTATTCCTCACCGATGAGGTCGGCACGAACGAGCGTGTTGGCGGGACGGATCCCGCGGAAACGCTCTCCGTGAACCGCCGCCACCTTGCTCCAATCCTGAAGCCGCGCCACGAAAACGCGTGTTCGGACCACGTCCGAAAGCGTGCCACCGAGAGCCACGATGGCGCTCTCGATCTTGTCCAACACGAAGTGAGCCTGTCCCGCGGCGTCACCGGGCGCGGCGACGCCGTCGGGACCCGTCGCCGTCGTGCCCGAGACGAAGATGCGATCGCCCACCCGCACGGCGCGTGAGTAGCCGAACTCCTCCTCCCAGCTCACCCCGCTTCCCACCGAGCGCCGTTTGGAATCCAGGCCCACGCCGAAACGTATATCATAGGAATGAGCACGACCTCTTGCGGTTACATTCCCTTCTCCCCGTGGCACTCGTTCTTTTCGGTAGATCGAGCGCGGCTACCGCCTCGCAGGAGTCCGATCTCCCCGTAGAGACATGGCGCGGTCCGATGGGGAATCGCAACCAGTTCCCGCTCGCGCTCCTCTTCGTCTCCATGACACCCGAAATCTCCCGAAGCCTGGCACCCGGAGAGACGTCGGTCGGGCTCCAATTCGACTACTCCAACGTCATCCTCGACCAGGAGCTCGAGGACGAGCGAATTCGACTCGACCTGGAGTATCTGAGAACCGCCATCTCGGTGGCGCGAGGCTTTCCCCGAGCCGTGGAGCTGCGCGCGACTCTGCCTTTCTACGTTTATTACGGCGGCTTCCTCGATCCTTTCGTGAGCGGGTTCCACGAGGCGTTAGGCCTTCCCAATTTCCTTCGGGGACAGACCGACAACGGCCTCGTCGAGTTTCTCTACGCGCGAAACGGCTCGACGATCTTCGAAGGGCGGGATTCGTTCGGCGCCGTCGGCGACTTGTCCTTGCATTTCAAGAAGACACTCGTCGAGCACAACGGTCTGGGCCTGGGTGCGCGGACGGAGTTGAAGCTCCCGACCGGCGATCCGGACAGCTTGAGCGGAAGTGGAAAGGCCGACCTCGGCCTGGGATTGGCGCTCGACCGCGTCGGCAGGCGATTCGGATTCTACGCCAACGCCAACTACCATGTCCTGGGCAAGCCCGACGAGATACCGGCGAGAAACTATTTCTCCTTCATGGTCGGCTTCGACTGGCGCTTCAAGCCGCGGCTCGTCGGTGTTTTTCAGCTCGACCACGCGCGCCCGCCGCTCACGGGCAAGCTCTCCGTTCTCAACAAAGGATCGCAGCAGCTCGCGCTCGGCATTCGATTCCGATATTCGGAACGTTTCGTCTACGAGTGGCGTTTCGTAGAGGACCTTTCCCGTTTTTCGCCCGATTTCACTTTCGGATTTCAGATGGGCGTTCGTTTGGGCTCGCCGATGGTTCAGGGCTCGGCTGTCTCGACGAGGGCGGCGGCCAGCAACGGCAGCAACAGCTCGTGGTGGCCGACGAAGTCGAAGCCTCTTCCCTTTCCGGTGACGGGGCGCTCGACGACGTTCACCCGCGGCCGATAGTGGCGGATGAAATCGAAGTTGGCGGTCGAAAAATCGCTCAGGGGGAATCGAAGATTCCGGACGACACTCACCGCTTTGAGGAACACCTCGGGCAGGATCACGGCGGAGCCGAAGTTCAGGTACACACCGCCACCGTGAAGCGCCCGTACCAGGCTCGCGAACAGCCGGAAATCCCGGAGGCTTCCCTCCCCGATCGCCGCCCCCGAGGCCTGAGGATGCATGTGGATGATGTCGGTTCCTACGGCGACGTGCACGGTGACGGGCACGGTGAGACGGTAGGCGTTCCAGAGGATGCTCACCTCCTTGTGGGCGGGATCGTTCTTCGTGAGAAACGAGCTCACCGACTCGCCGAGGCCCATACCATCCTCGACGCCCCGACGAATGGCGTCGTTCAGAAACGCTCCCGTCTCCTCCGCCATCCCGAACTTTCCCGCGCCGAGAACTTCGGCAACCTCTTCCGAAGTCTGCCCAGCGACGGCCATCTCGAAATCGTGGATGATGCCGGCGCCATTGAGCGCGATCCCGGAAACGTAGCCGCGGTTCATCAGGTCGATGACGACGGGAGACAAGCCGACTTTGATCACATGAGCACCAATTCCCCAGAGGAGGGCTTGGCCTCGTTCTCGCGCCTTGTGCATGCGGCTGACGAGATCGCGAAGATTAGAGGCAGCGAGAACGTCGGGAAGCCGCTCCCAGAACGAGCGGAAACTCTCTCCCGGCTCGGGAGCCCTTCCCAGCTGTTCGCGGGAAACCTTGCTCCTCCGGGCGGCGAGGGGGTAGGTCTCGAGGCGCGAAAGATCGAGCGGGGGGACGGGGTACTTCGACGGCATCGGGCTCAGCCTGGGTAGAGGGCGTCCTCGATCATCTCGCAAAACAGATGGATGAGCAGGGAGTGGATCTCCTGGATCCGCGGGGTCTCTGGGTGCGGCACCGTTAGACAGAGGTCGGTGAGACGGGCCAGCTCCCCGCCGTCCTTGCCCGCGAGTCCCAGAGTGGCGAGACCTTTTGCCCGGGCCACGCGCACGGCCTCGAGAACGTTGGGCGAGGCTCCGCTCGTGCTGATGGCCACCGCCACGTCACCGGAACGGCCGAGCGCCTCGACCTGACGACTGAAGGTCTTCCGGAAATCCGTGTCGTTGGCGACGCTCGTCAAGATCGAGCTATCGGTCGTGAGCGCGATGGCCGGCAGCGCCGGCCGGTCGTCACGAAACCGGTTCACGAGCTCGGCGGCGAAATGCTGTGCGTCGGCGGCGCTTCCCCCGTTTCCAAAAACGAGAAGCTTGTCGCCGCGCGAGAGAGCCGATGACAGCATTTCCCCGGCCCGGAGCACCTCGTCACCGCGGCTCTCGAAGAACGAGCGTTTCAGTCGCACGCTCTCCTCGACGATCTCGAGTAGCTCCCGGTGATTCACGGCGGAGATTATGGCACAAGCGAAGTATAGAGAAACTAAGCGCGGTCGAGGAACATCGCGTCGCCGAAGCTGTAGAAACGGTACCGCTCGCGAACGGCTTCTCCGTAAGCGCGCCTGACGTTCTCGATCCCGGCGAAAGCCGAGACGAGGACGAGAAGGCTGCTTTTCGGAAGGTGGAGATTCGTAACCAGACGGTCCACCACCCGAAACGGGTAGCCGGGCGCGATGAAGAGATCGGTCTCGTCCCAGCCGGCGCTCGTCGCGCTCTCCAGGGCGCGAACCGTCGTCGTGCCCACGGCGACGATCCGGCCCCCGGAACGTCGGGTCGTCTCGACGAGGCGGAACGTCTCCTCGGGTATGAAGAACCGTTCGACGCCCATCCGATGCTCCTCCAACCTCGACCCGCGAATCGGCGCGAACGTCGCGTAACCGACGTGCAGGGTCAACCGTGCCGTTCGAATCCGGCGATTCCGGAGCTCGGCAAAAACCTCATCGGTAAAATGGAGCCCGGCGGTCGGCGCGGCGACCGACCCACGATTTCGTGCGAAGAGCGTCTGATAGCGCTCTCGAAGGAGTCGCTCATCCGTTCGGCGGTCGATATAGGGTGGAATCGGTGTTTTTCCGATCGCGTCGAGCAGCCCGTCCCAGTCACCCTGGTAGTGAAATCTCACGATCGTGCGCCCTTCGGGCTCGGTTTCGACCACCTCACCCCTGAGCCTTCCCCCGGCGAACGTGAGCCGGTCGCCGGCCCCGACCTTCCGCGCCGGGCGGGCGAGAGCGCGCCAGGTTCTCTCGCATACCGACTCGAGAAGCAGGAGCTCGACCGCGCCGCCCGTCGCCCGACGGCCGAAGAGCCGCGCGGGAAACACTTTCGTTTCGTTGAGGACGAGAAGATCTCCCGGCGAGAGCAATGCGGGGAGGTCGGAGAAACGACGATGCTCGATGTCTCCGCTGGAGCCGAGATAAAGGAGCCGAGACCGATCCCTCTTTTCGAGAGGCTCTTGGGCGATGAGCTCGCGAGGAAGAGAATAGTCGAAATCGGACAGCGGGAGTCTTCGCGTCAAAACAGACGCTTCTGGGGGTTTGCCGGAGTCAATCCGAAGTGCCGATAGGCGCGCTCGGTGGCCACGCGGCCGCGCGGCGTTCGGTCGAGGAACCCGATCTGGATCAGGTAAGGCTCGTAGATATCCTCGATCGTGTCGGGCTCCTCACCCACCACCGCCGCCACCGTGGCGAGACCCACGGGACCTCCAGAAAACTTGTCCATGAGCGTACGCAGGATGCTTCGATCCATCTCGTCGAAACCCATCTCGTCCACCTCGAGCAGGGTGAGCGCGTCCGCCGCGACTTCGCTGCTGATGGTACCGTCCGCCTTGACCTGCGCGTAGTCCCGCACCCGCCGGAGCAGGCGGTTCGCGATTCGAGGCGTCCCCCGCGCCCTTCGGGCGATGGCGGCCGCGGCGGCGTCCTCGAGAGGAACGCCGAGAATGGACGCCGACCGCGTGAGCACCCGGGTCAAATCCTCGTCGGTGTAGAAGTCGAGCCGATGCACGATACCGAAGCGGGCTCGCAAGGGTGAGGTCAGGAGACCGGCGCGAGTCGTGGCGCCGATCAGGGTGAAAGGCGCGATGGGAATCTTGACGGATTTCGCCGACGGACCCTGGCCGATGATGATGTCGAGCTTGAAGTCCTCCATCGCCGGATAGAGGACCTCCTCGATAGCGGGATGAAGCCGATGGATCTCGTCGATGAAGAGCACATCCCGCTCCTGGAGGTTCGTCAGCAGGGCGACGAGATCGCCCGACTTCTCGATCAGTGGGCCGGCGGTCGTCTTGATGCCGACGCCGAGCTCGACCGCGACGACGTGTGCGAGCGTCGTCTTTCCGAGTCCGGGAGGGCCGTAGGTGAGGAGGTGATCCATGGCCTCGCCGCGCTCTCGTGCCGCCTGAACCGCGATCTGGAGCTGAGCGAGGACCTTCCCCTGTCCGACGTATTCGGAGAATCGCCTGGGTCTGAGCGACGCGTCGAGAGATATGTCCTCGGGCGTGCGTCCCAACGCGACCAAACGCTCGCTCATGTCTCCGGGCGGATGTTACCTCAAACTCACACTTCGAGCCCCACGGAGCGCATGAGGGCGAGGGCGTTGCTCTTCTTCACGACCCCGTCTCGCATCTTGTAGTCGAATCGTATCTTGCCGTCCTCGATCCGATCCTGGAAGTGAACGTTCGCGGCTTTCTCGTGCATCGTTTCCGCGAGCCGGGAAAGAGCCAGGTCGTGAGTCGTGATGAGGCCGATCGCCCCTCGGTCGACGAGCCCGCGCACGACGGCTTCGGCGCCGATCCGTCGGTCGTGCGAGTTCGTTCCGTGGAGGATCTCGTCGAGCAGGAAGAGCACCGAGCCTCCCTGGGAAGCGAGCTCCATGACCTGGCGAAGTCGGAGTATCTCGGCATAGAAGTGAGAGATGCCGTCCTGAAGCGAGTCTTCGATCCGGATGGAGGCGGTGACGACGAGAGGCGAAACGACCAGGCTTCGCGCCCGCACCGGGGCCCCGGAGAGAGCCAGCACGGTGCCAACTCCGATCGAGCGAAGCAGGGTGCTCTTCCCCGACATGTTGGATCCGGAGACGACCAGCAGCCGAAGTTCTCGACCGAGACGAACGTCGTTTCGCACCAGACGATCCTCAGGGATGAGCGGATGCCCGAGGTCGACGGCATCGAACAAGGCATCACCGGGCGTGATCTCGGGAAAGGAATCGTCGGGATGCTCGAACGCATAGGTTCCCATGGCCATGAGGGCGTCGAGCTCGGAAACGGCGTCGAGCCAGGCGGGCACGGCAGAACCCACGCGTTTCCGCCAGCTCTCCAGAGCGAAGGCAAACTGAGTCCCCCACAAGGCGAGCGCGGCAAACGGAGCGAACAGCTGGTTTCGTCGGGCGTCGAGAAGCTCGATGATCCGGTTGAGTCGGCTTATCTGCACCGAGGCTTTCGTATGCGCGGCCGAGAGCGCCGTCTGAACGGACAACAACTTGGGGCAGGAAAACGTCTCCGCTTCGTAGCGCTCCAGCAGAACCGACAACAGGGTGAGATCGCGCGCCGGCCGTTCGACGCTCCCAATGACGGAGCGCACACGCTCCCGGAACAGCATGCCGAAAGCGCCACTCGCGGCAAGGACGAATAGAACTGGGGTGCGACTCACCCAGGAGGCCAGCCAGGCGATGACGAAGCTCAGGCTAAGGAGGCCAAGTAGCAGAGCAACAAAACGCAGCCACGATGCGGTCAAGACCGGGGGTGCCGTCGCCCAGGCGCTCAGGGCCTTGGCATCGACGGTTTCCTCCTCGCCTCGGCGCTCGATCGCGATCGCCTCCCGCAGGTCCACTTTCGCGGCCAGCTCCCGCACGGCTTGCTGCCGCTCGACCACCTCGTCCGCTGCCGCCGGACCCTTCAGCCACTCCGCGAGCCGTGCTTCACCCCAGGGACTCTCGGTCGTCGCCAGCAGCTCGAAGAGCGAGCCCCGGCCGAAGACGTCGAGGTCCCGCGCGTAGGGGTGCCCCGACTCGAGGAAAGTCTCCCCGGTACGCCCCCGGCCCTGCCAGCGCTCTTCGATCCGGTCGATGCCGCGGGCGTAGAAACTCTCCGCGCGCTCGGCGCGCACAAAAGCTTCTCGAAGCCGATGATGGCGTGCCACGAGAAACGAGAAGGCAAGCATGGGTACGATGAGCCATGGCCAGGAGAGACGATCGGTCTCCCAGGTGAACCAGAGCATCACCACGCCCGCGAAGAAGACGACGAGCCGTGCCCAGGCCACCCGGGTCAGGTTCTTGCGGCGCGCCTCTTTGTCCCGAGCGCGACTCGCGCGCCGGTCTCGGTACAACTCCAGCACCTCCTGGCGCGTCACTGGGACAGCCTTCGAAGCACCATCTTGAGAGCCTCCTCGAACCGCACGTCGGGGGTCTCCCGCAGGGCACGGTCGACCTCCCTCTGCGCTTGAGGTCGAGCGAAGCCGAGGTTCGCAAGCGCCGAGACCAGATCTTCGGCCAGGGACGAGGCAGGGGGCGTTCGCCCGGGCGGCTCGATGGCTGGAAGCGAAGGCATCTTGTCCCTGAGCTCGAGCACGAGCCGCTCGGCGGTCTTCTTTCCCACTCCGGGAATCGCGTTCAACCGGCGAAGGTCGCCGCCTCGGATCGCGCTCACGAGCGCGGGCGCCTCGAGCCCGGACATGATTTTGAGGGCGAGAGCCGGCCCCACGCCGGCAACCCCGATGAGCTTGCCGAAAAGCTGCTCCTCGACCGCGGTGATGAACCCATAGAGTGCGAGCACATCCTCGCGGACGTGCGTGTAGACACGCAGGGCGACATTCGCCCCCTCCTCCGGTAGCTCATAGAACGTCGAGACGGGAATGAACACGCGGTAACCGACGCCTCCGGCGAGAACGACCACGAGAGTGGGGCCCTTCTCCCGGAGCGTGCCCTCGAGATAAGCAATCACGCCGGTGCGACTTTTTCGATGAAGCGAAGTTGATGCGCGTGGCAGATGGCGACGGCGAGGGCGTCGGCCGCGTCATGGGGCTCGGGGGGCGACTCCAGATTCAGAAGCGTCGCGACCATCTTCTGGACCTGCCACTTGTCCGCCCGACCGTAGCCGACGACGGCCTGTTTGACTTCGAGGGGCGCGTACTCGGCAACGGGGAGACCGCGCACGACGGCAGCGAGGATGACGACACCCCGAACGTGACCGAGCCTTAGCGCACTCTTCACGTTCGATGCGTAGAAGAGATCCTCGACCACGACCTGATCGGGCCGCGCACGCTCCACGACTTCCACGAGCCGGTCGTGAACGACGCGAAGCTTCTCGGGAAAACGAAGCCCCGACCGGGTCCGGATGACGCCGTGCTCGACGAGACGATGCTCCGCACCGTCGCTGTCGATCGCCCCGTATCCTGTCACCTGGGAACCGGGGTCGATCCCGAGAATCCTCAATTCAGCTCGACAGGGCGGCTTCGATCTCTGCTTCCTCGATGTCGAAGTTCGCCCAGACTTGGGTCAGGTCGTCGTGCTCC
>DASPGQ010000581.1 GCA_035620555.1 Vicinamibacteria bacterium | reverse complement strand
GAACTCAGCCAGAGTTTCCCGCGACCCGGGACCAGCGGCAACATCTCGATCGGACGGGGTCACGGAAGCGACCCTCTGAGCTCTCCCAAACGTGTCATGAGCTCAGCCAGCGCATCGGCGCTCCGAAACACCGAGATCCCGGCGACTCCCGCCGCTCCCGTGCCCGCCACCTCGGAGGCGCGGCGCGCGTCGATCCCACCAATCGCAAAAACTTCCACGCTCGCACATTCGACGACCTCCCGTAGCCCTTCGACTCCGGTGCCCGGGTGCCCGGGTTTGGAAAGCGTCGAATAAATCGGTCCGAATACGACGAAGCTCGCGCCCTCCCGCGCGGCGCGAATTGCCTCATTCGGGTTGTGCACCGACCTCGCGACCAGAAAGCCGGGTGGAGCCAATTCCCGGACCGAGCCGGTGGGAAGTCCAGATGCCGGCAAATGGACCCCTCCCGCTCCCGCCGCGAGCGCCACGTCGAGCCGATCGTTCACCAGGATCCGCTCGCGTGCCTCGGGAAAGGCATTGAGGACCGCGACGACGAGCGATTGGAGCTCGCGAGCGGTCTCGGTCTTGCGGCGAATCTGGACGAGGTCGACCCCGAACTCGAGAGCGCGTCCGATTTGCTCCATCAGCAATTGATCGGCCGCGTCCCCCGTAACCATGTAGGTTCGGAGTCTCTTCGGATTCCGCGGAACCAACGCCTCGCCTCGAAACGACGCGCCTCGTCAGCTTCTGTCTTCCGTCGCCACCAGCGTTTTTCTCGGCCGCTGCGCCTCGGAGCCGGTCTCGGACCTCTCACGGCCCTCGCGCGCCGGTTCGACACCGCGCCCCCCAACGACGGTTTCTTGCCTTCGGACGATGACCTCTCTCAGCGCCATGTAGATGTTCGCCAGTCCCAGACCCGCCACCGCTCCCCTCAGCACGGACGACAGCATGATCGGACGCAGGGCCGGCAGGGTTTCCAAGAAATAGTTCCGTTCCCACATCACGGACCATGGGACGAGAATGAGAAAAATCCCGATCTCGAGACATACGAGAACGTACAAAACGAAGTGCTGACGTTCGCCCATTTCCCTCAGCCTCTGACGTAACTTGATGGGCGAACGACCTCGCGCTCCCGCGTGGTGCGGAGCAACGGTCGATCGACGCGGGTGGCCGAGAGCGTTCGCTTCGGCGCGAACAGCGTTCGCCTACGGCGGCTCGGCGGCATAATGGCGTGCCCTGATTGAAGACAGAGGCCGAAGATTCGAGCGGACCAAGGGGTGACTATGACGTGGCTCACGACCCCCCGGCGAGAAGGATTCCCCGATTCAAGACGACGAGCCTTCACTTCTGCGCGGCCTGAAGCTCACGGAGACGGTCCTTGACGTCGCGAAAGGAGGCGTTCTCTTTGAATATCTCCAAGTACAGCGTGAGTGCGCGCTCGGGCTCGCTCGCCGCCTCGAACGCTTGCGCGAGATCGTAGCGCAGCCCGTGATACTCCTCTTCCCTTCGATTCGGTATGTCGAGGCCTTTGGAGAACCACTTGATCGCGATCTCCGGCATCCCTTTTTCCATGAAGCACAGACCGAGCATGCTGTAGCATTCGAGACCTCGGACCTCGTCTTTCGCCGCGAGCTGAAACTCGGCGATGGCCTCATCGAGCAATCCCATCTCCTTGTAGGCGATTCCCAGGTTGTATCGGGTATCGTAGTCCTCGGTGCCGAGCTGCTTTTCGACACCTTTCCTGAACTCGCGAAAGATCTGGTCGAGCCCGGGGTCGGTGAGCGGTCCTTCGGGCTCGATTTCCTCATCCTCGACCGCCACATGGGTGCCAAATATCTCGTCCGACAGCTCCGACGCGAGGTCGATGAAATCTCCGTCGTCGCTGCTGCCTCGCGCGGGCGCGAGATCTGCTGGCACGGTCGCATCGAGCAGCGATTCGATCCCGGAAACCGCGGAAGGTTCTTCCTCCAAAGGAAATGCCTGCTCCGAGGGTCCCGGGATTTCATCGGCGCGCGCGCCGGAATCCGCCGCTTCGGCGATATCTCCGATTGCCAGCGGGCGACGTTCGGAAGCCTCCCGGGCGATCTGCTCGACGGAAAAGCCAACCTCCTCGATCTTCGAAAGCACGCTCGCGTCGTCCGGGTGTTGTCTCAGTAGCTCCTTGAGCGTGTCCCGAGCGTCTTCGTACAAGCCGAGCGCGATGTACTCGTCCACCTCGGTGAGCTCGCTTGCGATCGGGCTCGCTTCGACCGCCGACGCGGGCAAGCGCGCCGCGGCAGGTTGAGACGGAGACTCGAACGGCTCGGGCTCTCCCCAGTCAGGGATTTCGATGGCATCTTCGATCGCGGTGACGTCCACCTCGACATCGGAATCATGCTCTGCTAACTCTGACGAGGTATCATCGAGCCTCGCAACCGGCCGGTGTTCGGGAAGCGTCTCGTCGTCCGCCTCGGGAAGCGCCACCGTATCCGGAATCTCGACTTCCACTTCGTCCTCATCGCCAAGATCCACAGAAAACTCTTCCGCCACTGGAGCTTCGGGAACGTCGTCCTTCTGAAGGGTGGGCTCGGCTTCGGCACCGGGCGCTTCCTCGATGACGAACGGAATGTCGGCAGAGGAAACATCGAGGTCGACATCGACCTCCGATTCACTCAGATCGTGCTCGCCCGCCGTCTCCGCTTCCACCGGCGCCAACTCATCGGGGCCGGAATCGGTCTCGTCGATCGAGACCTCGAACCCTTCGGCCTCGACACCGATTTCGTCTCCAATCTCGGGGCGATCTTCGGAGAGATCCTGTCCGGCAGAATCAACCTCGATCCCGAATGCATCGGGATCGGCCGATAGATCGTCCATCGAGAAATCGACCGCTGTCTCGTCGACCAGAGCATCGTCGACCGATGCAGGCAACTCGTCGATGGATGACTCTTCAGCGGAATAAGGACGGTCCGAGTCGATCTCGATGCCGTCATCGAAATCCGAATCCTCTTCGTCGGAAAGAGTGAGCTCGATCTCGTCATCGAGAGCAAGCCCGGCGCTCGTTGCCGCGACGTGCGGTGCGTCTCGCGCTGCCAGATCCGGATTCAGCTGAGAGGCGCGCCCCCTCGCGGATCGAGCCTCTTCCGGCCGCTCGAGCCTTTCGTAGACATCGGCGAGATTGAGAAGTTGTTCGGCAGCCTGATGCGTCATTCCGTGCTCGACGTAGATCTCGATGAGTTTCGCGCGGGATTCGATATGAAATCGGAAACTCTCGAGGACATCGAGAAGCTGGTCGACCGCCTTCTCCACGAGACCGTAACGAACGAACACCTCGGCCTCGGTTAGTTTCTCTTTGATGTTCTCCTCGTCCTCCTGCGTGAGCTCGACCACCTCCCCCAGATCGAAGAGCGCCGGGGAGGTGTTGACCGCTCTGGCCGCTTCGTCTGATTCGACCGGCTCGTTGGCCTCGCCGAACTCGGGAATCTGCGTGGACAACTGCTCGAGGCCGCTGAAGTCTGGCAGGTCCACTTCCTCGTCGACCGGTTGCGGCTCGACGACCGATGGAGCCTCGGGGGCAGGGCGGCCGATCTTCGACTTGAGAAACTTGAGCCGGTCCTTGTGCTGGGCGCTCTCGGGGTCGATCTCGACGAGCTTCTCGGCAACCTGAACGGCCTTCTCGAACTCTCCGGCACGACCGTAGGCCTCGCAGAGGCTGTCGTATGCCGCGATACGGGCCGACTCCTGCTTCAGGATCGTCTGCACTTCGGCAAGTTTCAGCAGGGTATTGATGTGATGCGGGTCCTTGCCGAGTATCTTTTGAAGCAGGCCGGTGGCCTCCTTGCCTTCACCATCCGCGACCCGCGAATCCACGAGAGGGGACAGCTCTTCGAGCGCGCTGTCGAGCGCTCCTTGAGCCAGTCGAAGGTCGACCAGCCGGAGGACGTTTGCCGGGTTCTTGGGCTCGAGGTCGATGAGCTGCTTGAAGACTCCCTCGGCATCGTCCACGTTGCCCGAAGCCAGGTAGGCCTCTCCCAGGATTGCGAGAAGGCTCCCGTCGTCGGGGAGGGACATTCTCAAGCCTTCGAGCGTTTCCACCGCTTGATCGTGTCTTCCCTTCAAGGAGAAAGCCTGGGCGAGCTTCACTTTCAGTGAGGGTTCGTTCGCGGCGCGAACGAGCCCCTGTTCGAGAATCTTGATCGCGTCATCGACCTGAGCCTGACCGATCAACTGGTCGGCGATCCCGACGTACTCTTGGGCCGCCTCGGTGGTCCTTCCCGCCTTGGTCAGGAAGTCGGCATAGCGATACCGGATCTTCAAATCCTGGGGATCGATTTCGGTGAGCTTCTTGAAGATCTCCGCGGCGAGGCGCTTGTGTCCCTGCTTGTTGTAGAACTCGACGAGCGTATTGTAGTGGTGCTTGGCCTCCATCAGGAGGCCCTCTTCCGCCTGGAGCTCGGCGAGATTGCGCATCGCCGCCTCGTTGTTGGCGTCTAGGCGGAGAACCATCTTGTAAGTCGCGATGGCGCGAACGTTGAAGCCGTCGCGTCGGTAGTGACCGGCAACGATCGAGTACTTCTTTATCGCCTCGTCGTTTCTATTGATGCGGGCATAGAGGTCGCCGACGGTTCGAATGATGTTCCAGTCCTTGGGGTTCTCCCTCAGCCAGGTTTCGTACTCCGCGATGGCCCGGTCGATGCGGTTCTTGCGGATGTAGTTGTCGGCGGCTTTGAAGATACGATCCTTGTTCAGCGCCATGGATTCACGAATTCGCTAGAGCCCCTACGGCTATCGAAGTAGCTTTCTCCACGGGACGCTCTCGCTTCAAACTGTTCGCTTTTCTTTGAGCCGCGCAGCTTTCCCCTTACGCTCGCGCATGAAGTAGAGTTTGGCTCGTCGCACGTCATGTGAGCGGAGCACTTCCACCTTGTCGATCGTCCGGGTATGGAGCGGGAAGATTCTCTCGACCCCGGTGCCGAAAGACATCTTCCGCACGGTCATGGTGGCGCTCGCGCCCTTGCCTCTGAGCGCGATCACCATGCCTTCGAAGACCTGGACACGCTCCTTGTCTCCCTCTTTGACGCGTACGTGAACCCGGACGGTATCTCCCGACCGAAGATCGGGCAGATCGGAGCGAAGCTCGCGAGCGTCCAGCTTGTCGATGACGTTCATGGTGTTCGTTTCCCTTTCATTTTCTTAAAGATCACCGTTCGTCAGGAGCTCGGGCCGACGCAACTTCGTGTCTTCCAGAGCTCTCCTCTGTCGCCAATCCCGTACCGCGGCGTGGTTTCCGGAGAGAAGCACCTCGGGAACTCTGAGTCCCCGGAACTCCGCCGGACGGGTGTAATGTGGATGGTCTAGTAGGCCCGCGCTGAAGGAATCCTCCTGCGCCGAGCGGGGATCGGACACAGTGCCAGGAAGGAGCCGAACCACCGCATCGACGACTACCATCGCTGGAATCTCGCCTCCCGACAGGACATAGTCGCCGATCGAGATCTCTTCTGCGCCTACCGCTTCCCTGAATCGCTCGTCGACCCCTTCGTATCGGCCCGCAACGAGCACAAGGCGCTCGCAAGCCACGAGCCGGGAAATCATTGCCTGGCGCAAAGGTGTCCCTCGAGGAGAGAGAAGCACGATTCTCCTCGACCCTTCGCTCCCTTCCGAGGCGATCGCCTCGACGGCCTCGACGAGGGGCTCGATCTTCATTACCATCCCCGGTCCCCCGCCGTAGGGGGCGTCGTCGGTCGAGCGGTGACGATCTTTCGTCCAGTCGCGAAGATCATGCAAATGAATTCGCACGTTTCCGTTCCGGCGGGCACGGCCCACGACCCCGTGATCGAATACCCGGTGAAACATCTCGGGGAAGATCGTGACGATGTCAATTCGCATTGAGCTCCACCAGACCTTCGGGGGCGTCAATCGCGATCAGACCCGCAGGGGGATCGACACGCAGGCAGATCTCGCGACACAGGGGTACGAGCACCTCGGTTCCACGAGCGTCCCGCACCACCAGGACGTCGGTTCCGCCGGTTGCGAGTACGTCCTCCACGACACCGAGCTCCCCGCGCTTTCGGTCCCAGACGCGCAGTCCGAGAATCTCGAAGTGGTAGAAGCTTCCCTCGGGCAAATCGGCGAGATCCCCTCTGCGAACGTGGAGCTCCTTGCCCCGAAGAGCTTCCGCCGAGCTCATGTCGGAGACGCCCTCGAGCTTCAGGACCGGACGCCCTTTGTGTACCCGCGCTCGCTCCACGCGAACCACCGCGCTGCCCGAGAGTCCCTCGAGATGGACCTCGTCGAGTGCGAGAAACCGTTGCGGAGAATCAGCGAACGGACAGATGACGACTTCCCCGTGCCGACCCTGGGCCTTGACAACGGATCCAACGGCGACGAGGTCGTCCCTGCTGCCCGCTTCTCCCTCTCTTGAGTCCATTACTCGATGATCTCTAGATGAAAACGCTTGCCTAACTTGGTCCCGGCAGCAGAGAGCAGCGTACGGATCGCCCGCGCCGTGCGTCCTTGCTTGCCGATCACCTTTCCTAGATCGTCCTGGGCCACTCTCAGCTCCAGGATCGTCGTTTGCTCTCCTCCTACTTCGGAAACCGAGACTTCGTCGGGATGGTCCACTAGCGCCTTCGCGATGAGCTCCAACAGTTCTTTCATGGCTCCCTCCTGCTAGCACCGCTTCATTCACTCGTTTCCATCGGGGCATTAGCAACGGCGCGAGCGCACCCGCGAATCGCAGAACCGTCGAGCTCAAGCAGGTTTGTTCTTGAGGAAGCTCCTCACGGTATCCGTAGCGGTGGCGCCCTTGGACAGCCAATAGTCGATGCGTTCGCGCTTGAGATCTATCTTCGCCTCCGCCAGCTTCGGCTCATAAGTGCCTACGGTCTCCACGATGCCGCCCGTTCGACCGGTGGACGAGTCCGACACCACCACACGGAATCGAGGGCGCTTCTTGCTACCCCTTCGTGCCAATCGTATCCTCAACATGAGACGGCTCCACACCTCCCTTCCGGACCACTTCGGCCCCTTTCAAATCCCAGACATACGACCCAACAGCCGCCGGAGCTCGCCACCGCTCCGGGCGCCACCCGCCGCCCGCGAGAGCTTGCGAACGAGCTTGCGGGCCTCGGCGAAGCGTCGCAGCAGCCGATTCACATCGGTAACCGACGTGCCGCTGCCGAGAGCGATGCGCCGTCGTCGAGAGGCGTTCACGATGGACGGCCGCAGGCGCTCGCGCGCGGTCATCGAATCGAGAATGGCCTCGAAACGTACGATCTCCTTCTCGTCGAGATCCGCCGACAGCTTCCCCCCGCCAGGAAGCAGGCTCATGAGCTCGGAAAGGGAGCCCATGCGTCTCAATTGCCGCAGCTGCGAGCGAAAATCCTCCAATGTCAATTCCTCGCGCCGGAGCTTTCGCGCGAGCTCGCCCGCCTGTTCCCGCTCGAGTGTGCGTTCGGCGCGCTCGATCAGACCGAGCACGTCTCCCATCCCCAGAATTCGGGAAGCCATGCGATCGGGCTGAAACGGCTCGAGTGCGTCGAGCTTTTCTCCCGTGCCAGCGAACTTGATGGGCACGCCGGTGACGGAAGCGATGGAGAGCGCGGCACCGCCGCGCGCGTCACCGTCGAGCTTCGTCAACACGTGCCCGGTGAGCCGGATGAAACCCGCGAACTCCCTTGCGCTTCGGACCGCATCCTGACCCGTCATCGAATCGGCAACGAACAGCGTGTCGGATGGCTTCGATCTCTCCGCGAGCGCCCTGAGCTCTTCCATGAGCACCGGATCCACGTGGACCCGGCCGGCGGTATCGACCACCAATACGTCGAACCCTCGATCGCGCGACTCGCGAATGGCTTCCGCGGCCCGCGACACGACGTCGAGCGCCTCGGGCTCGATCACCGGCATCTCGAGCTGAGAGGCGAGCACTCTGAGCTGCTCGAGAGCGGCCGGCCGCCGAACGTCTACGGAGACGAGCGCGGGATGGCTTCCATTGTCGCGCAGCCACCCTGCGAGCTTCGCCGAGCTCGTCGTCTTGCCCGAGCCCTGGAGACCTACCATCAAGACCACCCGGGGAAATTCCGAGGAGGGCTCCATCGCCGCCGCCGAGCCTCCGAGCAGTCTCACCATCTCGTCCCGGGTGATCTTGATGACCTGCTGCGGAGCGGTAAGAGACGCGAGAATCTCCTCGCCGACGGCCCTCGCCCGCACTCGCTCTACGAAGTCTTTGGCCACGTTGAACTGGACGTCCGCTTCGAGAAGCGCGAGACGGATCTCCCTCAGCGCTTCGTCGACATGGCGCTCCCGTAGCCGGGGTTGGCCCCGCAACTTCTTGAAGATGCCCTGGATCCTGTCAGAAACCTGATCGAACATGGTCAAGGAGTGCACGGGAGGACGGATCTCCCCTTTAAATGGTGCAACAACTCATGTTAGAAGAGGGTCAGGTCAAAGTCAAGGAGGATCCCGAAAGTTCCGGGGCGCCGTGCGATAGCAGTCTCGAGCTAAAGGGATACTTCAGCCGGGCGGGCTGGGCTGAGGCTTTCATCAGCCTGCTAGACCCGTTCCAGAAGATGGCCGAGCCGTTCTTTCTTCGTCTTCAGATAGGTCGCCGAGACCTCGTTGGCCGGAATCTCGATCGGGACCCGCTCGGTAATCTCGAGCCCATAGGCCTCGAGGGCGATGAACTTCCGTGGATTGTTGGTGAGAAGACGGATTCTGGAAAGTCCGATCTCGGTGAGGATCTGGGCACCGATCCCGTACTCGCGCTGGTCCGCCTTGAAACCGAGCCTCTCGTTGGCATCGACGGTATCCATACCGCCGTCTTGGAGAGCGTAGGCCCGGATTTTGTTCACGAGGCCGATGCCTCGCCCCTCCTGGTGGAGATAGAGCAGAACCCCTTTACCTTCTTCACCGATTCGCTCGAGGGCACGCTCGAGCTGAGGTCCGCAATCGCAACGCCTGGAGTGGAACACCTCGCCGGTGATGCACTGGGAGTGGACCCGAACCAGGACGGCGTCCTCTTTCTTGATTTCTCCCATGATGAGGGCCAGGTGCGTCGCCCGGTCGTTTCCGCTCTCGAAGGCCGCGATCTGAAACGTGCCGAAGGGGGTCGGGAGCGAGGCCTCCGCGACCCTCTTGACGAGTCGCTCGTTGCGCAGACGATACCGGATGAGGTCGGCCACGGTGATCATTTTCAGATCGTGGCGTTTCGAGAACCTCTGGAGGTCTGGCACCCTGGCCATCGAACCGTCCTCGTTCATGACCTCACAGATCACTCCGGCCGGATACAACCCCGCGATGCGCGCGAGGTCGACCGCCGCTTCCGTCTGACCCGCGCGCTGGAGAACGCCTCCGGGTCTTGCCCTGAGGGGGAACATGTGTCCCGGTCGCACGAGGTCGCTGGGTGACGTCGTCGGGTCGATGGCGGCCAGCACGGTTCGGGCGCGGTCGCCAGCCGAGATTCCCGTGCTGACTCCGGCCTTGGCCTCGACCGACACGCAGAAGGCCGTACCGTAGCTGGAGGTGTTCTCCGTGACCATCAGCGGAATCCGCAGCTCGTCGAGTCGCTCCCCGGTCATGGGCATGCAGATTAGCCCTCGCCCGTGCCGAGCCATGAAGTTGATGGCCTCGGCCGTCACCTTCTCGGCGGCGATCGTGAGATCGCCCTCGTTCTCGCGGTCCTCGTCGTCCACGACGATGACCATCTTGCCTCCACGAAAGTCCTCGATTGCGGCTTCGATGGAAGCAAAGCCCGGAAGGCCTCCTTGCTCAAGGCGTTTCATCTGATTCGTCTCTTCCGCCGGTCAGTCGAAGCACGTATTTCGCCAGTATATCGTACTCGATGTGCACTTCGTCGCGCGCTCGCAGCTGGCCGAGCGTCGTGACCCCGAGAGTATGGGGAATCAACATGACTTCGAACCAATCGCCTCCTTCTCGAGTCACCGTCAAGCTCACTCCGTCGAGCGCAATCGAGCCCTTCTCCACTACGAGCCCGGCCGACGGCTTCTCGAGCCGTACGCGAAGGATGTAGTTTTCACGAAGCGGTCCCGCATGCTCGATTCGCCCTACCTCGTCGACATGCCCTTGTACGAAATGGCCGCCGAGTCGATCGGAGGCACGCAGAGGAAGCTCGAGATTGACGGCACTCCCCACGGGGAGCCGGCCGAGCCGGGTGCGACTGAGGGTCTCGGCCGCGACATCGACGCGAAACATCGGGACGGAAACGCTCGTC
Organism: Vicinamibacteria bacterium; assembly: GCA_035620555.1. NCBI lineage: Bacteria > Pseudomonadati > Acidobacteriota > Vicinamibacteria > Vicinamibacteria bacterium. Next base: position 16,732 of record DASPGQ010000581.1, on the reverse strand, counting down.
GCCGTCAAGCAAACCCCCGATACCGCCACACTGGCCCCGACCGAAAGCTCTTCGGCGACGGCCGCGTTCTCGATCTCGAGCTCGAGGCCGGCGCCGCGCTCGTTCCGGACGGCGACCCGACCGAGGGACAACACCAAGCCCGTGAACATTCATCCTTCTCCCAACGAGCCCTCGATCATCCATGCGTCCCCGACACGGGCCCAGCGTGCCTTGCGGAGTGGAATCGCCTCTATTACCGATCGCGCTCCGTCACCTCCTACGAGCGGCCTTGCGTCCCGGCCACCGAGAATGCGCGGGGCGACGTAGAGAACGAGGTGATCGGCGAGTCCGCGCTCGAGAAAGCTCGCGTGGATCTCGCCACCACCTTCGACGAGGAGTCGACTGATACCCCGGGCGCCGAGCCATTTCAGAGCTGCTTCGAGATCGAGCCGGCCCTCGTGCACCGGCAGCTCCACGACCTCGACGCCGAGCGATTCGAGAGGCCGCCGGCGACGTCCTGGAGCGTTGCTGGCGCAAAAAACTACCACCGGTCCCGGGGCTCGAATGAGGCGACTGTCTCGGGGAAGACGCAGGTACGAGTCGAGCACGACGCGGAGGAGCGCCGAAGGAAGCCGCCGATTCTCGGGACGCCGATCGAGCCGTGGATTGTCCTCCAGGACGGTATCGATGCCCACGAGCACCGCTTCGTTCTCCTTGCGAAGAAGTCTGGCGTGGCGCCTCACCTCGGCGGAGGTGATCCACTTCGAGTCGCCGGAGCGAGTGGCAATTCGCCCGTCGAGGCTCATGGCGCCCTTCAACGTCACGAAGGGAACTCCGAGCCGGTTGAGCTTGACGAAGCCTTCGTTGAGCCGCATCGCCTGGGCACGCAAAAGCCCGACTTCGACCTGAACTCCCCGCGAGCGGAGTGCGCGAAACCCCTTGCCATCGACTTTCGGATTCGGGTCGCGCATGGCGGCAACGATTCGGGAAATCCCGCCCCGAACGATCGCGTCGACGCAGGGGGGCGTCCGACCGACGTGGCAGCAGGGCTCGAGATTCGTGTAGAGAGTGGCCCCTCGAGCCGTCTCTCCCCGATGCGTGACATCGTCGAGAGCGACCGCTTCCGCGTGCCGTTCACCGGGACAGACGTGAAACCCCTGCCCCACGACTCGATTGCCTCGAGCGACGACGGCACCGACGAGCGGATTGGGGGCTGCGGAGCCAATGCCGAGCGCGGCCAGGGCCAGAGCTCGCCGGAGCATGCGCTCGTCGTTGTCCTTGGAATCAGCGCGCATCGGAACTCAGTTGGACAAGAGCGCGTCCACGAACGCCTCGGCGTCGAAAGGGAGCAAGTCGTCCATCCCCTCTCCAACACCCGTATAACAGACCGGGAGCCCCAGCTCTCTGGAAACCGCCACGACGACTCCTCCCTTCGCGGTGCCGTCCATCTTCGTGAGCACGACGCCCGTCAGCCTCAGGGCCGTCGCGAACTCCCGTGCCTGGGCGAGACCGTTCGTACCTATGGTCGCGTCCATGACCAACAAGCCCTCGTGAGGTGCGCCAGCTACGACCCGGCCCGCGATGCGCTCGACCTTGCCGAGCTCTTCCATCAGTGGCCGCTTCGTATGGAGACGCCCCGCCGTGTCGATGATCACTTCATCGGCACGCCGCGAGACCGAAGACGTGAGCCCGTCATGAACCACAGCGGCCGGATCTCGGCCGGGCTCGCCGGCGAAGATAGAGGCTCCAACGCGCTTCGACCAGAGTTCCAGCTGTTCCTTCGCGGCGGCGCGGAACGTGTCGGCCGCGATGATGACGACTCGCTTGTCCAGCTCGACGTACCGCCGGGCCAGTTTCGCGACCGTGGTCGTCTTACCCACTCCATTCACCCCGGCGACGAGAGTCACCTTCGGAGGAACGATCGACCCGACCTCAGCATGGCTCGGCGCTCGTATCACGTCGAGAAGCTCTTCGCGCAGGCTCGCGGGAAAGTCGCCGCGAGCCCTTACCCGCTCCAGGATCTCGGTCGTGGCCGCGAGACCCAAATCGGCGAGTATCAGCGATTCCTCGAGCGCTTCCCAATCCGGCTCGACGAACGCGCTCGACGCCAGCCCAAGCTTCTCCCGGGTGCGTGCGAGCGACGTCCGCAAGCGCTCTCGAATGCTGAGACCGGCCAAGACGAGACTGAGTACTCCGTACCGTGATTACGGTGACGAATCCGAAGCCATTAACCTTCTATGAAAAAACGAATCGAGTTTAAGGGGAGCTGCCTTTCAGGCTGTCCAGATTGCGCAGTGCTGCCAGCCCGAACGGAGAGAAGCGGTCCGCTTCCACGACCCGCCGATAGAATTTGCGCGCCTCTTCCAGATCTCCCCGATTGGCATGGATTTGAGCGAGCTGAAACAGGCTCTCCACGTCCCTGTCATCGAGCTCCACGGCACGAGCAAAACTCGTTTCCGCCGCCTCGAGGTCGCCCAGAGCGAAATGAACCCGGCCGAGGCCTCGATAGCCGAGCGAAAAATCCTCCTGTTTCTCCACGGAACGCCGGAAGTGCATCAGCGCAAGCTCGAGATTACCGTCCTCGAGGTACAGGTTCCCGAGGTTGTATAGCGCCTTTTCCGGAGTGGGATAGTCGGGGTTTCGCACCACCCGAGTGAAGGCCTCGAACGCCTTCTGTCGATCACCTTGCTCGGCATAGACCATCCCCATGTTGTTGTAAACGTCGGTCAGCTCGGGGTTGAGCACGATAGCCTTCTCGAACGCTTTCAAGGCATCGCCAAACTTGCCGACCGCGGCGAAGGCCAACCCCAGCGAGTTATGGATGAAAGGATTCTCGCCGTCGAGCTTGATCGCGGACTCGTACTCCTTGATGGCCCGCTCGTACTGCTGCTCCTGATGGAGGAGTTTCGCGCGATTGAAGATCCTGAGCGCCTCCTCGATCTCCTCGTCAGTCTGCGTCCAGCCGGTGGACGCGAGCAGGGCAAGCGAAGCCAGGCCCACCACCAGAGGAATGATAGCCTTCCTGCCAGCCATCCCGTTACCTCCTGAGTTTGGAACGCGTGTATCTTATCGTTATTACCAAACGCGATCCATCAAGGCGGGGGCTGGCCCGATTCCATCGTCCTCCACGGCGACGGACGAGCCGGCGCGCGACGCGACTACGGGAGCCCGAGGTGGCTCGGCGACGAGAGCAGGACCGAGCTGAGGGGCGGGAAGCTCGACCTCCTGAGGTTGGACTCGTTTCCTCTCAGGGGGGGGTACCTTCTCCTCCAAATAGGTCTTGACGTGAAGATTGGGGCGAACGAGCCCTTCCTCGTATGCGGTAATCAGGGCTTCGACGAAGTGGGCCTCGAATTTCTTGCCGATGAAGCTCCGCATGCGAGCAAAGACGTAAGTGATCTCCATCGCCTTCTGATAAGGGCGGTTGGTCGTCATGGCGTCGAAGGTATCGGCAACGCTGACGATCTTGGCCATGAGGGGAATCTGCTCGCCGGTCAAGCCCTCGGGATATCCGCTCCCATCCACGTTTTCGTGATGGTACTTCATGCCCGGGATCATGGATTTGAGCTGAGGGACGTGCTCCATGATGGCCGCACCCTTGGTCGGGTGGGTCTTCATGATCTCGAACTCCTCGTCGGTGAGGGGGCCCGCCTTGCCGAGGATACTGTCCTGGATGCCGATCTTCCCCACGTCGTGCATCAATGCCGCGATGCGGATCGTCTCCACGTCCTCCTCGGGAAGCTTGAGGACTTTGGCGATGGTGGCCGAGTAATGGGCGACGCGCTCCGAATGTCCCGCGGTATAGGGGTCCTTGGCGTCGATCGCCGCCGCCAGCGACGTGACCGCGCCCATGAACATCTCTTTGTTCTCCTGCGCCGCCCGCCGCAACCGCTCGATGAAGCCGCGGATCTCGGAGACCATGAAGTTGAAGGTCTCGGCAAACTCCGCGATCTCGTTACCGCTCTTGATCGCAATCTTCTGTGAAAAGTCGCCCGACGCGAGTCGCCGAGCACCCTCGGCGAGCTCGGCGATTGGCCGGGACAGACGTCCGGCGAAAACGACGGCCAGGACGACCGCGAGTGTCGCCGCCAGCACCGCGATGAAAACGCTGTCCTTCACGATCTCGCGAACGGAGAAGAACACCGCCTCTTCCTCCGCCTGAACGATGGCTCCCCAGCCGAGCGTCCTCAGGAAGGGGACAGGAGAGCCCAAATCGCCGATCGGCGTGTAAGTGCCGAGCATCTGTTTCGGATTGCCATCCTGGAGGAGCTCGAAATTGACCGAGCCACTCGCCTGTCCCCTCGACTCCTGGAAACCGCGTACGATCGGAGTCTTCGAAAGATCGACGCGATTGAAGAGCGTCTCGGGGTCGGAATGGGTCACGAGGCTTCCATCCGCGTCTACGACGAAGACGCTCCTTCGGTCGTTCCCCTTCTGTTTCACCATCTCTTCGATCGGCTTCAGACTCACCATCGCGGAGATGACGCCCTCGACCCAGGGCTCGCCTTCGCCTCCGTAAGAGGCGCGCACCGGCGCCGACATGATGACCACGGTGTCGAGCAGCGGCTCCGAGATGTGAGGGCGGGACACCCAGGTCCGTCCCGAGAGTCCCTCGACGAGCGACTGCCTGAGCGACCCCTCGATGTCGGCGTCATCGAGCGAGTAGCCCGCGTTTACGAATCTTCCTTCCCGGTCGAAGACGGTGACCGAACGAATTCGATCCTCCTCGATGAAATCGATCAGGGCTTCGGGGGTGACCGAGCGGACACGCGCGCGAATGGCGCCGGGATCCGACGCAATCTCGAAGGTCTGAGCGATCGCCTCGAGCTGATTGTGCATCGACTGGAGATAGAGCCGCGCTTGTTGCGCGATCGATCGGGTCTGATCGATCTGGAGGAGTCGTTCCGATGCCTCGAGCGCTTCTCGGTTCCTTCCCACGAGCCACAACGTGGTGATCATCAGAGGCGCAAGACCGGCAACGAGCATCAGCAGCATCAGGGAATAGAGGATCTTTCCCCGCCGCCGGATGCGCGCCCTGGCCCGCGGAGCGATTTGGAATCGGCCTCGTCGGCCTGGGCGCCGGCTAATGGAGCTCAATGGACCTTCTCCCCGATCACTTCGTAGACTCGCACGCTCTCCTTTCGGCCCCGGAGGGCAACGGTTCCCATGTCCTTGACCTCGAACTGCCCTTTGACGAGCTCGTAGGTTCGCTCGCCGATGACGATCTGATCCGCCCCGGCAACCATCGACTCGATTCTGGAGGCGATATTCACGGTGTCACCCAGAACCGTAATCTCCTTTCGCTTCATCGAGCCGATGGGACCGGACAAGACCGGCCCAGTGTTTATTCCGGTACGGACTCTTATTTCGGCCCCGCCTCGCTCAACATTGAGCTCGTTCAAGCGATTTCGCATTTCCAGCGCCACTCGAACCGCACGCACGGCATGATCCGGCTGAGGGTACGGCGCACCGAACACCGCCATGATGCAATCGCCAATGAACTTGTCTAGTGTACCGTCCGACTCCAGAATCGGCTCCGACATACGAGAAAAAATCTCGTTGAGAAGCTGTGCCACGCTGGGTGCGTCCATGCTCTCGGCGAGGCGCGTGAAGCCGACGATATCGGTGAACAATACCGTCGCTTCGAGCTCTTGCGCCTCTTTCTCGCCTTCAGAAAGTATGCGCGTGGCTACCGCCGGGGAAAAATACTTCTCCAGACGCTCTCGCGCGATCTTCTCCTCCTGTACCTTCTTGTTCAGGCTCGCCTGCTGGATCGCCACCGCCGCATAGTTCCCCAGGGCAGTGAGAAGCTCGAGATCGTCGGGCGTGAACGTCTTCGTCTGCATCGGGCTATCCACGTGGATGATGCCGATTACCGCGTCTCCTCTCCAGAGAGGCACACACATCGCCGATCGAATGCCATGGAAACGAATGCTGTCGCCTGCAGCAAAACGTGGGTCGACCTGGGCGTCCGAGGTGAGGATCGCGACTCGGTCCTGCACGACGCGATCGGCAATCGTCTTGCTGATCGTGATCTTCTCGTCGGGCCCGTGGCGGTGGTGGACGACCTTCGGTTTCAGGTTGCGCTCCTCGTCGTAGAGCATCAGAAACCCGCGGTCGGCGGGGATGTGCTCGAAAACGGCATCCATCACTCGGGCGGGTACTTCCTCCGGCTGCGCGGAGAGCAGCGCCTTGGCGAGCTCCGACAAGCTCCGGAGAATCCGATTGATCTTTCCGAGCTCCCCCGCTTCACGCGAAAGCTCGGGGGTGCTGACTGCAGAGCGAAGTCCGGCCTGCGAGTGCGCGCCGGTATCACCTTCGAGGATATACTTCGAGAGCTCGCCGACGCTCCGGATCACCGTGCCCGCTTCTTCGAGCATCGGCTTTTCCTCGTCGAGAACGACTTGTTCGTCCAGGGTCTTGCGGAACTGGACGAGGAACTTACCGAGAAGGATCTCATCTCCGTCGTTCAGAATGACGTCGAGTACTCGCATCCCATTGACTTGAGTACCGTTCTTGCTCTTGAGGTCGACAAGCCGGCAATGGTCTCCATCGACCACCACCTCGGCGTGCCGGCGAGAGACGCCGAAGTCCTTGATGACGACGTCGCATTCCGGAGACCGGCCGAGAACTACACCCTCGTCGCTGATCGGTACGACGTGCTCGTTTCCTTCCTCTAAGAAGGCCAGCTCGAACATGGTATCTGCCTGGTGCGCGAGGGGTGAATCCGTAATTATGATTATAGCAGCATGTTCGGGTAAGTCCCACCGGGCCGCGCCGCTTCTGGACGCCCGAGCGGAAGCCTCTCGATGACGCGATAAGAAGCACCTCGAGGTGAAAGTCGGCTTTCGAACAAAGTCAGTTCCGCGACGCGCATGTGTCCCACGCCGCGATCCGAAAGATCGGAAAGCAGCGGTGTAAGACTCCTCGGGACGCGGCGAAATCGGGCCAGGGTCAAGTGGGGGGCGAAGTTGCGCTCTTCGGGCGCGAAACCCGCCTCGCCGACGAAACGCTCGATCAGAGAACGAAGGTCGAACAACGCCTGGGGAGGGTCGACCACGGCCACCCAGAGGACCCGAGGGCGCCTTGCGTCGGGAAATAGACCGACCCCGCCAAAGCGAAGCTCGAAACCGGGCGAAAGGCGAACCTCGGGCCGGAGCCGGGTGACGAGGCGCGTCAGCCTGTCCTCCTTGGTCTCTCCGAGGAATCGGAGCGTCAGATGAATCTTTTGCGGTGGGACCAACCGAGCGGCGTCGAGCCGTGGAGCCAGCTCCTCGGCGAGCTGGCCGAGGCTCGCTCGAATCTCGGGAGAGAGCTCGATGGCGAAGAAGACGCGCATCGCGTTCATACCCGCTCTCGAATCAGGTGCAGCCTGACGAGATTGAGGGCCATTTGCGACGCCCAGCGCTTCACGTAACTTCTTTCGCCGGGAAAGACGAATCGTTCCACTCGAGCCGCCCCACTCGAAGCTACACCGATATAGACCAGGCCCACGGGCTTCGTCGGAGTCGCTCCGTCGGGACCGGCAATACCCGTAACGCCCACGGCGACGTCCGCACCGCTGCGCTCACGTGCGCCTAGCGCCATGGCCTGGGCGACCTCCGGGCTCACCGCGCCCACACGATCGATTAGCTCGCGAGCAACGCCCAGCAGCCCCACCTTACTCTCGTTGCTGTAGGTCACGACTCCCTGATCGAAGTAACGACTCGATCCGGGAACCTCGGTAAGGCGGTGGGCGATGAGCCCACCGGTGATCGACTCGGCAATCGCGAGCCTCTGGTCGCGCTCGAGCAAAAGGCGACCGACCACCGCCTCGAGGCTTTCGTTCGCCTCGGTGAAAATGGCATCGCCCAAAGCCCGTCGAATTCCCGTCGCGAGCTCCTCGTTTCTCCGCTCCGCTTCTTCGCTCGATTCTGCGCTCGCCGTCAGTCTGATTTCCACCTCACCGGCGGATGCCAGGATCGTAGTCATCGGGTTGGTCGAGTCACGATAAACGTCTCCGATGGCCTGCTCTACGACCGATTCGGGCAATCCCGCCACCGTGAGCTTGAGCATGCGGTAGAAAATCCCGCGGCCGAGCGCAGCGAGACGGGAGGCGAGATGAGTCTCGAACAGCGTTTGCAGCTCGCGTGGGGGTCCGGGCAGAAGAACGACGACGCCCTTGGGGCGCGCGGGAAACCAGAGACCCGGCGCGGTCCCCAACGGGTTCGCAAGAAGCTCGGCTCCCTCGGGCACGAGCGCTTGTTTCTCGTTGACCCGGGGCATCTCGATCCCTCTCCGCTCGAACCGTGAGTGAATCGTGTCGAGCCAGGCGCGATCGACGGACGCCCCGACTTCGAATGCTCGCATCAGCGCCTCTCGGGTCAAGTCATCGGAGGTAGGTCCGAGCCCTCCGCTCACGAAAATGATGTCCGCGCGCTCCAGGATGTGACGCATCGTGTCGGCGATCGCATTTTCGTCGTCACCCACGACGGCACGGAGAACGACCGGAATTCCCAGAGCTCCGAGGTGTTCTGTCAGGTAGGCGGCGTTCGACTCAATGCGTCCGGGAGCGAGCAATTCGTTCCCCACGTTGAGGATGCCGGCTTTCATGCGTTCATTCCGTCACGCGGTCTCCGCATCGACCTTCGGCGAGACTCGCAGGGTGCGGTACCGCTTGACGGTTACGGTACCCGGTGGAGCCCCTTTGAGCTTGCTCACGTTGCGGCGCTCGGTGACCATCACCTCGACCCGCGAATCCTGTCTCGCCTTGCTGTAGTAGGCGGCGACGCTTGCCGCTTGCTCGACCTCCTCGTCCGCCGGACCGACGGAAGCGGCTTTCAGGATGACGTGCGCCCCCGGCATGCCGGCGACGTGGAACCAAAGGTCGTTCGGTTGCGCGATTCGAAAAGTCAAAGCCTCGTTTCCTCGCGACGAACGGCCTACCAGGATCGTGCCCCCGTGCCCGGTGGTGAAGCTCCTGGGCAAGAGCCGGGTCCCCTCCGTTTGTCGCTCGGGGCGCGCGCGTTTGCCTGCGGGGACGATGAGTCCTTCCTCGATGGCTTCGAGCTCGAGCTGCTCGACCTCCTCCTCGGCCCTCACGTCGGCGAGCGCCACCTCGGTCTCTTCCAAGTATCCGATGAATTGCTCGAGCTCGCGGATCCGTTCGTCGAGGACTCGTGCCGCACGTTCGGCTCGTCGTGCCATGGCAAAGTATCTCTCGGCGTTCGACGCAAGGCTCCTCCTCGGGTCGATCTCGATCTCGATCTCGCCTCCGACCGGGTCGAAAGAGTCGGGGACGGCAACGGCATCGGCCCTTATCCGCCGCGCCCGGGAGAGTCCGGCAAGAAGCTGTTCGCCGAACCGGCGGTGCTCGGAGGCGGTCCGAGCTCCCTTGCGCTGCTCGATGAGCTTCTCACGCAGCCTCTGGGTCTTCGCGAGACTCCTTTCGACCGCCGACGCGAGTCGTCGATATCGACGCTCGAACCGTCGTCTCGTGTTTGCTAGCTCGACGGCCTCGGCGAGCGCCTGGTTGAAGGTCCCAAACGGGCGCCCGACAAACGCATCCCTCCGGCTTTCGAGGCTTACTGGAGACAGCAGGACTTCGTCATCGTTGACGTACATCATTGGGGACGGCTGGCGCAATCGCTCGATCAAGCTGGCGAAGGCACGGGATGCGTCGATACCGTGTCGTTCCATGAGCCATCGCAATTCCGAAACGAGCAGCGGAGTCAGGCCGCTCGCCGAAAGGAGCGAGTCTTTCGAGCTCGTTGTCCGGCGTTTCTCGAACTCCGCCACGGACTCGGCAAGGGGCGAGGCCTGAGGGGGCGGTGGGCAGGAGACATATGACTGCCCTGGCTCGAGCCGTTTCGGCCCACGAGCGAACGCCTCGATCACCATTCGCGACTCGGCGTCGACCACGTAGAGAGCAACCCGGGAGCCGGCGACTTCCAGTACGACCTCGGTCCGGATCTTTCTTCCGCTCAGCCTCGTCTGCTCGAGCGATAGCGTTACGACACGATCGACGTCGGATATGGCGAAGTCGACGACACGATAGCCCGATAGCCACTTCTTGAGGCTCGCGGCAGGACGCAGCCCCGCGGGCGGCTCCCCTCGATAAAACCCCGCGACCTCACGCTCGAGGCTGACGACGAGCGCGCTGGGACGCTGCAGGCTTGTCTCGAGGACCACCACCGAAGCCTCGGGGTCGAAACCTGCCGAACGGACGACGCAGCCGATTACCGAGTCACGGTGCTCCCTGACCAGCCCCGTCAGGAACAATCGATCCAAACCCGCTCGGGACAGCGCGAGGCTCAGCCGCGGACGACTTTCGTTCCCGCGATCCGATCGTGCCAGCCTCGGCGCTCGGGATCGGTCCAGAGGCCGATGAAACCCGCACCGAGCGGGAGGGCGGCAAGCAGGGCGCCGGCGAGTCGGGAGGCCGCCCGAGCGAACCCCAGGGCCCGACCGCGGCGATCCACGACCCGTCCGCCGGTCAGAAGCTTCCCGAGCGTTTGCCCCGATAGCGCCCAAAAGAACAGGTAGTACCCGGCCGCGAGCACGGCTCCCACCACCGCCATGGCTGCGAGAGCGGAACGTGGCAGCGCGCCGATGCGCTGAGCAACGAGATGCGTCGTCAGGTAGAAGAGCGTCAGCTGGATCGACACGACGAAGACGATGTCGATGACCCCAGCGATTGCTCGCTCTCCGACCGAGGCTGGCCCCAGACTCGCGAACGCTGCCTCCGAGCTCTGCTCCTTTTCCATCGAATCGGTGTCGAGCTCGAAGTTCTCCTCGAACTCGGTGATTGGCTCGAACTCCGCCGTGGTCGTGTCGATGGGCTCCCATTCGCCTTCGGCGCGCAGCTTCCGTGCCGCCGCAGATCCCGAGGGTAACGGAAGCTCACCCGCCTCGAAGAGGCGTCCCGCAGACGGAGTGGGTCGTCGCTTCTTCACGCGCTCTTCGACCCTCGCCCGGATCTCGGCTCGTCGGAGCCGCTCGACTCGCGACTGCTCGTCCTCCTCGGGAGCTTCGGGAAAGATGGAGAGCTGTCGCGCCTCGTCGTCGCGCCTCGAGATCTCTCGGCGTTTCCTCTCCCGGTGCCGATCGACCACTTCCCGGACCTGATCACGCCAGTCCGCCTGCTCGCCACGCGTCTTTCGCCGGGCGCCGCAACCGGGACAAATGACTGCGAGCACGTCGATTTCCGTCCGGCACTCCGCGCAGATCACAGCTTCACCTCGCTCCCGTCGGGGTCCTCCTGTCGTCCCCGAGGGGATCCGGAGCGGCCCGAAGGAGTCTTTCCTCGATGCGAAGGATCAGACCCCTTGCTTCCGCAGCCACCTTCGAGTCACGGTCCACCCGCCCGAGCTCGGCGAGCGCCTCGCGATAGCGTCCTTGTTCGAACAGACGGACACCGTTGTAGTACCGGAGCTCGGCGAGACCCGGCGGCACGGGTGCTCGCCACTGCGAACCGGATGTCGCCGTGATCGCCGTAGATGCTCCGACGCCATCGCTCACGATGGACTCCCAGTTCATGTGCAGGAAAAGTGCGCCCGCGGCGAAGAGGAGACAAACGAACAAAATGAACGCGGCCATCTTCAGGGGAGAAGTGACGGAAGAGCGTTGGCTCCCGGTCCGATCCTTGGTCCGAGACACGCGAAGGAGGAGACCGCGAGATGGCACGTTGCCCATGCCATGCGAGCCGACGTTGGCTTCCGGTCGGGCCGATGGGCGGCGCCCAGTCGCCGCGATCTTCTCCGAAAGGCGCAAGGCCTCCGCGTTTCGAGAGTCGAGCGCGAGCACCGCCCGGACGCTCTGAGAGGCCCGGTCGACGTCACCCCTCGCGAGAAACCGGCCCGCCTCTGCGACCTGAGAATCAAGCTGTCGCTGACGTTCGGCGAGTGCCTCCTTCGCCCTCTTGATTCTCGCCCGCACAACTTGGTTGCCGCGGTCCACGAAGAGGATGCGGGTCCAGACGTGCACCGCCCGCTGGAAATAACCGCCGGCGTACAATTGATCGCCCTGGTTCAGGAGATCGGTGGTCTTCGAAGGCGCCCGACCGTCCTGTGCCAGATCGCGACGCGTGCCTCCCGGCTCGAGCTCCCTTTCCCTTCGGTCCAATATGTCGATCCCGCTTTTTCGGAACTATACTTCCAAACCGCTTACAATGGTAGTGCGATGCTCCCGGGTCGCCGAACGTCGGCGCGACGCTCATGAAACTCGACCCGCTCGTCGAGATCGTCCCGAACGTCAGTGAAGGCCGGAGACGTGACGTCGTTCACGCGATCGCCGACTCGCTCGGTCGGGCCGAGGGCGTATGGCTTCTGGACGTCCACAGCGACCCTTCGCACAATCGAAGCGTACTGACGGCGGTCGTGAGGCCGGGTGCGCTTACGAACGCGGTCAGCCGACTCGTGTCGCCCTCGCTCGAGCTCATCGACATGAGAACCCAGCGGGGCGAGCACCCCTGCATCGGATCGGTCGACGTTCTTCCTTTCGTGCCCCTCCGAGGACTCTCCCCGACCCGGCTGCAAGCGCTCGTCCGCGAAACCGCGAGGACGGTTGCGGAATCGTTCGGGCTTCCGGTGTTTCTGTACGCTGACTCGAGCCCCCGCGGCCATCGGCGGGAGCTGGCGCAGCTTCGGCGCGGGGGCTTCCAGGGGCTCTCGGGGCGCATGGCGTCCGGCGAGCTCGTGCCCGACTTTGGCCCAGGAGAACCTCACCCTACCGCGGGGGCGATGGCAGTCGGGGTCCGGGACTTTCTGATCGCTTACAATGTGAACCTCCGGACCGAAAACGTCGCCGTCGCCAAGGCGATCGCGAGGGCCATCCGCGCTTCGAACCGGGGGTTGCCTCGGGTTCAGGCGCTGGGTTTCGAGCTCACCCCAAGAGGGTGCGTACAAGTTTCCATGAATCTCACCGACTTCCGCGTGTCCTCCCTCGAGACAGTTTTTCGCGCGGTCGAGAAGGAGGCGCGCCGGCACAAGGTAGAGATCGCAGGCTCGGAGATCGTGGGGCTCCTCCCGAGAGCAGCCACCTTCGAGAACATCGTGGAAAGACTCGCGCTCGAGGAGCCGCCTGGTATTCTCGAGGAGAAGATTTCGGAGGCTCATCGAATGCCGTAAGCTTTCATCTTCCGGTAGAGATGGGAACGCTCGATCTGGAGCGCCTCCGCGGTGCGGGAGACGTTTCCGCCATTCTTCTGGAGCGTCTTGAGAATGAAACCGCGCTCGAACGCCTCTCGGGCGCTCGAAAGCGATCGGAAGTCCCCCACGGTCTCGAAGACGTCGCCACGACCGCGGCGGAGAACGTTGGGGAGGTCGCCGACCCCGACCACGTCCCCGGTGATCATGATGACCAACCTCTCGATCACGTTCTTGAGCTCGCGGACGTTGCCGGGCCACTGGTAGGACATGAGCATCTCCATGGCCTCGGGGCTCGTCGTCTTGGGCCTCTTGCCGTACTCGACCGAAAACTCCTCGATGAAATGGGCCACGAGACTCGGAATATCCTCGCGCCTTTCCCGAAGCGGCGGCATGTAGAAGGGGATCACGTTGAGCCGGAAAAAGAGATCCTCTCGAAAACTGCCGGAGGCAATCTCTCGTTCGAGATCTTTGTTGGTTGCCGCGATGACGCGGCAATCGACCTCCACCGATTCCGTGCTCCCGACGGCCTCGAACTTCTGCTCTTGCAGCACCCGAAGCACCTTCGCCTGGGTCTTCAGGCTCATGTCGCCCACTTCATCGAGGAACAACGTTCCGGAATCGGCGCTCTCGAACTTCCCTTTTCGGTTCGAGACCGCTCCGGTGAAAGCACCCTTGACGTGCCCGAAGAGCTCACTCTCGATGAGCTCCTCCGGTATCGCCGCGCAGTTCACTTCGACGAAGTTCCCGTCTTTCCTCAACGATTGCGCGTGGATCGAGCGCGCCACGAGCTCCTTCCCCGTCCCGTTCTCGCCGAATACGAGCACGCGTCCATTCGTGGGGGCGGCTATCGCGATCTGCTTCCTGAGCTCCCGCATGGATGCACTCTCCCCAATGAGGACCTGTTTCGATTCGACTCGTTCGCGCAGGTAGCGATTCTCGGCTTCGAGGCGTCGCTGTCTGAGGGCGTTGTTTACCGCGATGACGGTCTTGTCGAGCGAGAGCGGCTTTTCGACGAAATTGTAGGCGCCGAGCTGAATCGCCTTCACTGCGTTCTCGATGGTGCCGTGGCCGGATATCATGATGACGGCGGTATCGATATCTTTCTCCCGAATCTTGTGGAGGGCCTCCATACCGTCCATGTTGGGAAGCCAGATGTCGAGCAGAACCAGATCGTAGCGACGGGCGGAGAGACGGGCGAGCGCTGCCTCGGCGGTGGCAACGCATTCGACCCGGTATCCCTCGTCCTCGAGGATTCCACGAAGCGACGTGCGGACGCCCGCTTCGTCATCGACGACGAGGATGCGTTCCATAGACGTCATCTCGGCCCGAAGGTGTCGTCGCCTCGGGCTCCGGAACGAGCGGTTTCACGTTCGGCCGGTGCCTTTCCTTTCCCATCCCGGAAATGGCCTAGCGATCTCCACTCGCCGGCGTATCGACGCTCGGCCGAGACGCCGCGGCGCCGGCAACATCCAGGGAGACGTCCACGGGAAGCTCGATCACGAACCGCGCGCCTCTCGGTTCGTTCTCCTCGATGCGAACTCGCCCCCGGTGCTCGGCCACGATTCGCTTGACGATGGCAAGTCCCAGGCCGCTTCCGCGCCTCTTCGTCGAATAGTAGGGCATGAAGAGCTTGTCCCGATCGGCGGGGGGGATCCCGGGGCCGTCGTCGGCCACTTCGACCCGCGCCACTTGAAGGTCCGGATCGAAGTGCGTCGATACCTCGACCCGCCCCTTTCGGCTGTTTGCTTCGATCGCATTGTCGATGATGTTGATGAAGACCCGTCTTATGAGCTCGGGATCCACCAGGACGCGCGGTATGCCTTCCTCGAAGCGCCTCGCGATCTCGAGCTCGGAAAACAGGCCTTCGTAGAGCTCGAGCGTTCCCGAGAGCAAGGGGTTGAGCTGGTGAGCGTCGACGGAAACCGATGGCATCCGGGCGAACTGGGAAAACTCGTCCACGAGGTTCTTGAGAGATTCGACCTCTTCGATGATGGTGCCGGTGCCCTCTTCGACGACCCGGGGAAGCTCGGCCGAACGCGCCCGGAAATGCTTTCGTATGCGCTGCGCCGAAAGTTGAATCGGAGTCAAAGGGTTCTTGATCTCGTGAGCCAGTCGCCGGGCGACCTCGCGCCAGGCCGCCACTTTTTGTGCCCTCAAAAGCTGCGTCAGATCGTCGAGCACCATCAGCAGCCCCGAGGCCTCCTGGTCCGCTCCGGAAACCGTCGTGATATAGACCGAGAGGTGGAGCTCTCGCTCCCCAACGCTTACGTCGACCTCGTCTTCCATCGGAGGACGTCCTTCGACCGGGAGCATCTCATCGAGCAGCCGCCTGAGGACAAGGAGCGTTTCGTCTCGAAAGAGGTCACGATAGTGACGCCCGGCCACCGGGCCGTCGAAGGCGAGCAGCCGCCGGGCGGCTTGGTTCATCCCCGTCACGCACCCCTCACCATCGAGTGAAACGATCCCGGTGGTGATGTTCTCCAGCACCGTTTCCATATACAGTCGCCTGCGGTCGAGCTCGCGGTTCTTGGTCTCGAGATCCAGTCGCGACGATTCGAGCCTCTCCTGGCTGCTCTTGAGCTTGGCCGTCATTCGGTTGAAAGACTCCATCAGAAGACCGAGCTCGTCCACCGCCGGCCCCCTCACGGGTTGATCCAGATCGCCGGCCATCACCCGTTCGGTCGCCTCCACGAGCTCCCCTACGGGGACGGTTATCCTCTTCGCCAGATAGAGCCCGAGCCAGGTAGACGACAGTAGCAGCAGCAGCGACACCATGACGAAGAACGAGAGATAGAGATCCTGGATTGGTTCTTTCTGAGCTTCTGCCTGCTGGTAGACATTGGCATTCTGGTTGACGTCCTCGAGCGTCGCGGCAATCGACTTGGGGATGAAATAGGAAACGACGACCGAGCCGGCGACTTCTTTACTCTCGCGGCGGAAAATCGGCGAGACGTACTGGATGAGAGTGCCGTCGCCCAGGGAATCCTGACGCAACGACTCTTCGCCGCGCAGCCCGGTCTCGGCGAGACGGATCGTCGAGTCCGGATTGTACTGCGGCAGGCCAGGGCGAGCCGAGGTCCAGAGGGCTTGCTCCCGAGACAGCACGGTGATCATATCGAGTCGATACTGGGTAAGGCGCGCTTCGATGGTCCGGCCGAGGCGCGAAAGGCGACCGGGCTCGAGCAGGCCCTCTCGGCTCACGTCGCTCGAGAGCCGTCGGGCATAGGCCGTGGCGTTCTCCTGCTTCTCGTGATAGTAGTGCTCGACGATGTCCTGGGCACCCACCAGCACCTGCTCGACCGGATGCGAGAACCAGCGTTCCACTGCGGTAGAAATCAATCGACTCCCGACCAGGACGATGAGAGCCGAGGGAAGCAGGGCGAATCCGGTAAAGATGACGACGAGCTTCGTCTTGAACTTGGCCCCGCGCACCGACCGCCGTCTCTCGATGAAGAGCTTGATCAGATTTCGTCCCAGAACGAAGAGGAGGACGGCGAGTATCGTGAGGTTCACCAAAGTGAACCCGTAGAGGAAGACTCGTGCGAGAAAGTCTGGCTTGAACGACTCGGATTTGCCGATTAGATAATTGCTGGAGACGCTCACCACGGCAAGAATCAGAACCGTCA
>DASPGQ010000580.1 GCA_035620555.1 Vicinamibacteria bacterium | reverse complement strand
CGTGATCGCCGCGTTCGTCGGAGGGTGGGGTCTTCTGATCTACTTCGCCCTCTGGATCATCATGCCGGTTGGGCGGAAACCGGCCCGAGAATCACCGCCGCTGCCCCAGGAAACGGAGAAGACGTAGGAGGGGTTTAGGGGGTATCATGGTAATTGACTCCCGATGGACAACCGATTCCTGCCTTGGCTCGTCTTTCTCGTCGCGTGCGAGGAGCCACCCGCGCCGCCGCCCGAGCCGAAAACGCTCGTTTTCGACATGAAGGCCGTCGAAAACACAGTTGCCGGTTGCACGGCGGGCGCCCCCGGTTGCGCCTACGTTCGCTTCGACCACGCGACTCTCGTCGAGATCCCGCCCGAGCTTCTCGAGGGTGCGGACGCCATCGTCGATGCGATCGAACAATTTCTGTCGCGACCCCTGCGAGAAGGTCAGGAAGGCGGCTCGCCACCGCGCCTGGTCGAACGCTTCATGATGGAGTACCCGACGCGCGACGACTCGTCGGACGCGCCCTGGTTTCTCGAGCGCAAAGTGTTCGTCATCCACAATACTCCGCAGGCCGTGACCCTGAGCTTTTCCGAACGGTCTTTTCTCGGAGATGAAACGGCCCGCGAGAGCTTTCGCTACGCCAACTTCGATCCGCGCACCGGTGAGAGACTCACCCTCACGAATGTCCTCGTGGAAGGCAAGCTTGAAGAGCTTCGACTCGTGGCCGAGACTCGGTTCCGCGAAGTCCGTGGGCTCGATGCTAACGCCGACCTCGAGGCGGCAGGGTTTCGTTTCGAGGAGACACGTTTCACTCTCACGGAGAATTTCGCCGTCGATGCGAACGGTCTGACCTTCTTTTACAATCCTGGGGAAGTCGCACCTTACTCGCTCGGACCGACGGAGATACGGTTGAGCTACGACGAGCTCAATGGGTTGCTCTCGCCACGGCTCGGAGCGGATTAATCCAGGCCCTTCAACCCAAAAAGCAAGAAGACCGTACGCTGATCCTCGCTGAAGTTGTCGTCGCTCACCACCAGGAAGGAACGCCTTCCATCGCGTAGCTCGGGCCCGAGAGCCATCGCCTCGAAGTTGTCCAGTCGTCGATATTCGGGCGATAGAAGCGGAACGACGTCGTCGAAATCGACCAACAGCTCCTTGGTAACGGGACGCCAGTCTCGGTTCGACTCGAGAGACTCGAGCCCGGAGACGTCGGTAGCCGAAGAGAGGTCGACGTCGTATAGCCGCACGCGGATGAGGCCTTCGCCATCGTCGTCGAGGGATCGCAGGAAAATACGCTCGAGGGCGAGCACTCGCGAGGCCGAGAGCGCGACGAGCTCCACGAGCCCCCCCGATGCTTCCACCTCGCCGAGCTCGGGAGCGGGGGCGAACGGGCCGACGGGATAGACGTACTCGGCCCCCGGCACGACGTGTCGATCGTTTACGGCGTATTCGACGATGCGGCAGAACGCGGCGGTATCGAGGCTCGCAGCCGGCCCATCCTGCACGAGGGCGCTCTCCATTCCCACGAAGAGACGCGAGCCGTCGGACAAGATCGCCAAACTCTCGAAACCCAGATTGTTCCGGGCGCCACGGCCCTCCCGCACGAGAAACTTCGGAGGGACGTCCGCACTCGACAACCAACGGCCCTGCCGATCGAACTCGAGGAGCTTCGCGTCCTCCTTGTGATCATCCTGCAAGTCGGCATCCGAGGAGAGGAACAGAGTGTGCCAGGGACTGCGCGCTAACCCCTCGGGATCGAGGACGACCCCGGGGAACCCCACCAGGTTTGTGACCGACTTGGTCTCGACGTGGAGTCCACCATCGGCGAAGTCGATTCCGAGCTCGAAGAAACGGTGGTCGCTCTTGGCATCGGAGAGTGCGAGCCAGGTGCCGGAAGATTCCTCGAATACGATTGCCGAGATCCCGCCGAGGTCGGGAGACGGGGGGATCACCAGGTCGGTCAGGAACTCGATTTGCAGGGCGGGAGGTGCCTCTCCTACCGGTTCCTCACCGCAGCCGACGAAGACGACCATCGCCAGGAGCGAACCGGCGTTCCGCAAGGCCTTCTCACTTTCTAGCGACAGTCGACGGCCAACAGTCGAGAAAGAGATGCGATGCGCGGCGGCTTCTGACTCTCGACTGTGGACTGTTGAAGCTGCGCTCACCCCCTCAAAAAAAACTTGTCCGATCTCTTGAGATCTTCATAGCGTTGGCGCAGCTAGAGAGGGTGCTCCGCCAGATAACCGATGAGATCGATCTTGGTGACGATTCCGCTCACGGAGTCACGGTCGAGCACGACCGCGACGTGACCCCGGCTGAAAACCTCGGCGAGAGCTTCGAGACCGGCGCGAGGAGAAACCACTTCCATCTGTTCCTTGCTCACCAGCGGCGCGATGGGCTCATCCGGTCGAGAATGACCTTGGACCATGTGGTCGAGAAGCGCGACCTCGGTCACCAGGCCTCTCAGTTTACCGTCGTCGAGAACCGGGACTTGAGAAATATTGTGCTCCTTCATCATTTGTACGACGTTCCCCATGCTTTCCCGGGAGGAGGCGGTGATGACTCGCTGGATCCGTTTCGCCGCCAGGAGATCCGCCACGGTGCCCTCGCCGAGATCGCTCTCGAGAAAGCGATTCTGACGCATCCAGTCGTCATTGAAGAATTTAGACAGATATCGCGAGCCCGAATCGGGAAGGATGACTACCACCACTTGGCCTGCGGACAGCGTCTTGGCGTAGCGAATCGCGGCGGCCGCGGCGGTACCGCAAGATCCACCGACGAATAGACCCTCCTCTCGGCCGAGTCGGCGAGCCATGAGAAAAGACTCCTTGTCCCCGACCTGAATGACGTCGTCGACGACGTCGAAGTGCATCGTGGAAGGCAAGAAATCCTCACCCACACCTTCGACCTTGTAAGTGTGCGCGGCACCGAGGTTTCCCGTCTTGAAATACTCGTAATAGAGAGACCCCACGGGATCGGCACCAATCACCTTGATGTCGGGATTCTTCTCCTTGAGATACCTGCCGGTACCGGAGATCGTCCCCCCGGTACCCAAACCGACTACCAGCGCGTCCACTTTACCGCCGGTCTGCTCCCAGATCTCCGGGCCGCTCGTCTCATAATGGGCCTGGGGATTCACTTGATTGTGGTATTGGTTGGCGTAGAGGCAATTCGGTGTCTCGTCGGCAATCTTGCGAGAGACGCTGTAATAGCTTCTCGGATCATCGGGCTCGACCGCAGTCGGCGTGACGACGACTTTGGCGCCGAGCGCCTGCAGGGCCCGAATCTTTTCGTCGCTCATCTTGTCGGGCATGACGAAGATGCATTTGTAACCTTTGACGGCGGCGGCGATTGCGAGCCCCATGCCGGTATTGCCCGACGTGGCCTCGACCACCGTGCCTCCCGCCTTCAGCAAACCCCTCCTTTCGGCATCTTCGAGGATGGCGATGCCGATGCGATCCTTGACCGACCCGCCAGGGTTGAAGAACTCGACCTTGGCCAGGACCGTCGCTTGAATTCCGGCCGTGACCTTGGTGAGCTTTACCAGTGGGGTGTTTCCGATCGTCTCGAGAATGCTTTCGGCGATTCTTGACATGGTCGTCCAGCCCCCTTTTCCGATCTTAGCGCTCAGTTTGGGGGGCGTAAAACCTCGCCAGCGAGGGCATCGGTGAATGCCCCGTCGCGAACGGCGAAGTGACCGTTGACGAGCACGTGCACGACACCTTCCGCGAGCTGATGGGGGTCGCGGTAGTCTGCGCGGTCGCGAATGTTCTCGAAGTCGAAGACGACGACGTCGGCTCGAGCACCGGGGCGAAGCAGTCCACGGCCTTCCAAACCGAAGACCGTTGCCGGAAGACTCGTCATCGAACGAATCGCTTGGGCCAGGCTCAGGACGCCCCTTTGCTTCACATAGCGTGCGATCTTGCGCGGAAAGGTACCGTAGAATCGAGGGTGAGGTTTGCCCTCACCCATGGGAACGAGGCCGCCGTCGGAGGAAGTCATGGTGTAGTCCTGCTGCATGATGTGGGCGATGTCCTTCTCCGACATGTTGAACGAAACGAGGCTAGCGCCTCCGGCATCGAGAAGGTCGAGCGCGACATCGACGGGTTCCTGGTCGCGCTCCCGGGATAGCTCTGCGAGTGTCTTGCCCTCGATACTGGGGTCGGCGCGGTGCCGGGAAATCTGGAGTGTTTCCGCGCCACCTCGCCTTTCGAGGTTCGCCTGCATCTCGATGCGGAGGCTGGCTCGTTCGGACGGATTCCGCAGTCGCGCCTCGAGCGGCGTCGGCCCTCCGGGCATCGACTCGCCTGCCTCCGCCCAGCGCGGCACCAGTGCTCCGATGATGCCCGTTCCCGAAGCCTCGTAGGGATATTGATCCGCCCATACGGAAACGCCACGGGCCCGTGCCCGCTCGATGCGCAGACAGGCGGCGACGGATTTCCCCCAATTGTCGGGCCCCAGAGCTT
>DASPGQ010000579.1 GCA_035620555.1 Vicinamibacteria bacterium | reverse complement strand
GATCGCACGCAGATTGCGTGGCTGAGTAATTTTTCGGACGAGGATTTCCGAGCCGCCGAGAGAAGTCTCGAGGTGCAGCGCGAGCTCGTACGTCGTCTCGCGGAGGCGGGGGCTCGCCTTCTTGCCGGCACCGACCGTTCGCCCTGGGGGCTGTCGCTGCATGCGGAGCTGCGAGAGCTCGTGGCTTCGGGCCTCACGCCCTACGAAGCGCTCGCCTGTGCGACGCTTCATCCGGCCGAGTACCTCGAACGCGACCACGGTACCGGGCGCGTCGCCGTAGGGAGTCCGGCAGACCTGGTGCTCCTCGAGGCCAGCCCGCTCGAAGATATTTCACGCACGCTTCAGATCGAGGGCGTTGTGCGCCGCGGTCGGTGGCTCGACCGCGCTTCGCTCGACGCGCTCATCGAAGCGACGAAGGCCCCGTGAGGAGCTCCCGTGGTGGCTTTCACCACCGAGCCGCGTATTACCAGCTTCGCCCGCGGCTTGACAGGCGTCCATCGCGACGCTAGTCTACCCTAGACTATCTAAGGTAAGACGACGTGACGAAGACGAAATCAGAACTCCTTCACGGCACGCTCGAGCTCCTCGTCCTCCGTATCCTCGAGAGCGAGGCGATGAACGGCTACGGGATCGGCCGCCGCATAGAAGACCTCACCGGGGACGCTCTCTCCGTTGACGAAGGTTCGCTCTATCCCGCGCTCTATCGGATGGAGGAGCGGGGTTGGCTCGCCTCCTCCTGGCGAGTCACCGAGAACAAGCGAAGGGCGAAGTTCTACCGGCTCACGAGCGCCGGCCGGCGGAGGCTCGGGAGCGAGCGCAGCAACTGGTCCGAGTTCGCCGCCGCCGTGAAGAAGATTCTCGAATCTGCCTGAGGCTGAACCTCGATGCTCTTCCGAAAGCTGCGTCGCCGCCTACGCGGCTGGCTCGCGCCCGACTCCGTCGACGCGGAGATCGATCGTGAGATCCGCTTTCACTTGGAGATGCGCGCCGCCGAGTACCGGGCGAAAGGCCTTTCGCCCGGAGACGCGGTGAAGGCCGCGGAGAAACGCTTCGGCAAGGTCGAGCTCGTGCGCCGCGAGTGCCGGCGTTTGTCCCGAGTTCGTCCGTCCCGAAAAGGAGATGCGTCCGTGAGCGTTCTTATGGCCGATATCCGAGTGGCGTTCCGCTCGCTCGTCAAGAGCCCCGGCTTCACCGCGGTGGTAGTGTCGACCCTCGCCCTCGGCATCGGCGCGAACACCGCCATGTTCAGCGTCGTCGAAGGAGTTCTCCTGCGGCCCCTTCCTTTCGCGGCGTCCGACCAACTGGTCATGCTTTGGCAGAACGATCGGCTGCGGGGTACGACCCAGGAGAACTTCTCGATTCCCGATTTCTTCGACGTCCGGGATCGGAACGAAGTGCTCCAAGGGTTGGCGCTGCTCTGGACCCCCTCCCTGACGTTGACGGAAGCGCGCCAGGATCCACTCCTCGTGAGCGGGGCGCGGGTGTCGAAGACCTATTTCGAGGTGCTCGGGGTCGCTCCAGCGCTGGGACGATCGTTCCTGCCGGAGGAGCGGGAGCCGGGAGGAAACCCGGTAGCGATTCTGAGCCACGGGTTGTTTATGTCGCGCTTCGGCGGCGATCCGACGGTGATCGGGCGGAGGATCGAGCTCGAAGGCGTCTCGACGGAGATCGTCGGCGTCATGGCGCCTGAGTTCCGCTTCCCCTCACGAACGGACGTCTGGCTTCCCGCGCAGATCACGGAGACCTCCGGCTCCCGGGGGAACCATGGCGTCCTCGTGGTGGGACGTAGGCGCGACGGGGTGAGCCTCGAGCGGGTCAATGCGAATCTCGAAGCCATCGCGACCTCCCTGGAGGTCGAGTATCGGGACGACAACGAAGGACGGGGAATGTGGGCCGAGTCGATGACGGACGCGATGGTCGCGTCAGTGCGGCCATCACTTCTGCTCTTGCAGGGAGCCGTCCTTCTCGTGCTCCTCATCGCCTGCGTGAACGTCGCCAATCTTCTCGTCGCGCGCGCCCTGTCCCGAGAGCAAGAAGCGGCGATCCGATCAGCGATGGGGGCGGCACGATCCGTCCTCGTGCGCCAGTACCTCGTCGAAGCGCTCCTTCTGTCGCTGTCGGGAGGTCTCCTCGGGCTCTTCCTGGCGTACCGAGGGATGGACCTCCTTCTCGCTTCGCTTCCTCCGAGCCTCCCGCGCGCGTTCAATGTCGGAGTCAACGGAAACGTTCTCCTGTTCTCTTTGGTACTGAGCGTCGCGACCGGGGTCTTCTTCGGTCTCGCACCGGCGCTTCGGCTTTCCCGCGGCAATCTCGTGGCGTCCCTTCGAGAGGGCGAGAGGTCGGGCGAGAGCTCCGCGAGGCAGAGGGCCCGCGCGGTGCTCGTTACCTTGGAGATTGCCGGAGCCGTCGTTCTGGTGGTCTGCGCGGGATTGTTGATCGAGAGCTTCCGGACACTCCTTCGCGTCGACCCGGGCTTCGTCGCCGCGAACGTCGTCTCCGTTGACATCCAGCTTCCCGAGATCCGTTATCCTCAAGATCGCGACTCGTGGCCTCGATGGACGGAGGTGCGTCAGTTTCAGAAAGCCCTCCTCGAGCAGGCGAGAAGCACCCCGGGGATCGACTCTGCCGCTCTCGCCATCAACGGCCCCCTCGACCCGGGTTGGACGAGCCGGTTCGTCATCGAAGGCCGCCCCGATGTCGCGCCGGGCCAACAGGACGAGGTCCGGGTTCGGGTCGTGAGTCCGGACTATTTCCGCACGCTGGGGATTCCGATCCTCCGCGGGCGGAGTCTCGATCCGGGCGACGATCGCGACGACTCGCCGCCCGTCATCGTCGTCAACGAAGCCTTCGTCCGGCGCTACTTCGTCGATGAGGAGCCGCTCGGCGCGCGGCTCAGTCAATGGGGCCTGACCCGGGAGATCGTCGGGGTCGTTCGAGACGTGCGATTCCAGGGGCTCCAAGAAGAAGCACAGCCCGCCATCTATCCCACGTTCTCGCAAGCCCCGTTCACGGGCTTTTCGCTCCTCGTTCACACGCGGGAAGAGCCGGAGGCAGTCTTCGCGCGGCTACGGGCGATCACGGCTTCCCTCGACCGGGATCTCGCGCTCTCCGGCTTCACGACCCTCGAACGGCGCCTCGCGGCTTCGGTCTCCGAGCGTCGTTTCACGATGAACCTCTTCGGCGCCTTTGCGGGGCTCGCGCTCCTCCTCTCGACCCTCGGGATTTACGGGGTGATGTCGTTTTCCGTGGGCCGGAGACAGCACGAGTTCGGAGTTCGCATGTCTCTCGGCGCGGCCCGCCACGACGTCCTTCGTCTCGTTCTGACGGACGGGTCGAGGCTCGCCCTGCTAGGCATCGGGCTCGGTCTTCTCGTCGCGGTCTTCGTAACTCGCTTTCTCCAGAGTCTCCTGTACGGCGTGAGCCGGTTCGACCCCGTGACCTTCCTGGTCGTGTCTCTCCTCGCCGCAACGGTGACGATACTCGCTTGTACGTTCCCTGCCCTGCGCGCTACCCGTGTCGATCCGCTCGTGGCGCTCCGGCACGAATAGCTCTTCGACAGGACCCACGGACTGGTATCGCCGTTAGCACTCGAACGGGGTAGCGGAAAACTCCTTACCCTCTGCTAAGATTCCGGTCCAGTCTACTTTCCGAGGAGGTGTAGTCGATGCGTTGGAAGGCGAGGGTGTGGCTCCCGGGGTTCATACTGGCAGCCGGCTGTGAAGGAGGTCGTGAAATCCCGGAGGAGGAGTCGACCGCAGCGGAAGCAATCCCGAGGCCGAGTGGCCTCGTCACGCGGAAGCCGGGCGCTTCGCCAGGTTACATCCTCTACGCGCCCCTTCTTTCCGACACGACTTACCTCATCGACGCCGACGGGCTCGTCGTCCACACGTGGAAGAGCCCCCACGCGCCGCAGGGCTCCGTGTACCTGACGAACGACGGTCGCCTCCTTCGCGGCGCACGGGTGGAATCGAAAGTCTTCCGGGGCGGCGGCACGGGAGGTCGCATCGAGGAGTACGTCTGGGAGGGCGAGCTCTCTTGGAGCTATTCCTTCGCTACCGACGACCACATCAGCCATCACGATATCGAGCCCCTCCCCGGCGGAAACATCCTGGCGATAGCATGGGAGCGCAAGACCGCCGAAGAAGCGAAGAGAGCGGGACGCCGTCCCGACGTCGTGCCCGAGCAGGGCGTCTGGCCCGACAAAGTCGTGGAGATCGAGCCTCGACGTCCAGAGGGTGGGCGGATCGTTTGGGAGTGGCACGCCTGGGACCATTTGATCCAGAACGTCGACCCTGAGCTTCCGAACTACGGGGACCCGGCCGCGCACCCTCATCGCATCGACATCAACGGAGACGGCGGGCCCAAGGCGGTCGATCCGGAAGAGCTTGCAGAGCTGAAGGCGCTCGGCTACGTGAGCGAGGACACCGACGCGTCCGACTTGAGCTCCGACTTGTTTCACACCAACGCCGTCGCTTACAACGAGGCGCTCGATCAGATTGGCCTCAGCACGCCCAATTTCAGCGAGATCTGGATTCTCGATCACGGCACCACCACCGCCGAGGCCCGCACCGGCACGGGAGGGCGCTTCCGGCGAGGAGGAGACCTCCTCTATCGCTGGGGAAACCCCGCCGCTTATGGCCGCCACGAGAACGCTCCGCGCCAGCTCTTCGCGCAGCACGACGTGCGGTGGATTCCCGACGGCCTCCCGGGAGCGGGGCGTCTCACCATTTTCAACAACGACGTTCCCGGACCGGGCGAGAAGAACTACTCCCAGGTCGTCGAGATCGCACCCCCGGTCGACGACGAGGGCCGATACGTCGCACCCGAGAGCGGACCCTTCGGTCCGGACGAGCCCGCCTGGAAGTACGAGGCTCCTGACCAGACCTCGTTCTACTCGGACTTCATCTCCGGAGCGCAGAGACTCCCGAATGGAAACACGTTGATTTGCCAGGGGCGGGACGGGAGGATCTTCGAGGTGACTCCCGACGGAGAGATCGTTTGGGATTACTGGACGCCGTACTCGGGCACGGTGACGCTCGCCGACGGTTCGCAGCCGCAGCCCGTCGAGGGGTTCACCTACGCCGTCTTCCGCGCGACGAAGATACCCCCCGACCATCCGGCGCTCGAAGGACGCGA
>DASPGQ010000578.1 GCA_035620555.1 Vicinamibacteria bacterium | reverse complement strand
GCGTCATCACTCTTGATCGACACGCGAAATGCCACGAAACGGCTGGAGGCTCCCAACGTCAAGAAGCTCTGATGTCTAACCCCTTTTCTCGGACGGCATGACACTCCCCAACTTGCCCAATGGCCTGACACTGAGCCGGATATTCCTCGTGCCGCTGCTCGTTGTCGTGCTCCTGACGAGAACGGAGAGATGGGAGCTCATCGGAGCCGGGATCTTCGCCGTCGCGGCGTTCACCGACTGGCTCGACGGCTACCTCGCCCGGCGTCGTCGTCAAGTCACGACTCTGGGCACGATGCTCGATCCCGTCGCGGACAAAGTTCTGGTGTCGGCTGCGTTCATCAGTCTCGTTCAGATGGGCCTTGCCCCAGCGTGGATGGTCGTCGTCATCGTGGGTCGGGAGTTCGCCGTTACCGGGCTCAGGATGGTTGCGGTCGAGCGTGGTATCACCATCCCGGCGAGTCCTCTGGGAAAAGGCAAGATGGCGACTCAGGTGGCGGCCATTCTGCTCTTGATCTTGGGAAGGAAATTTCTGGGCCCTCTCGCCGTGCTGGCGCCGGCGGTTCTGTGGATTACCGTGGGACTCGCCCTGGCGTCCGGAGTCGATTATTTTCTGAGATTCTACAAGAAAGTATCCGGCGAGCTGCCAACCGGAAGTCAGGCGTGAAAGGGACCAGCGCCCTTTCCCTTCCCCCCCCATTCGTCCATATCGGCCCCGATGTCGAGCGGGAACGGCTTGGGGAATGGGGTGTACTGCTCGGAAAGCGCCGCTTTCGGTGGATCGACGTTTTCGTCCTCCGCCTGAGCCCATCCCACCGACTGAAAGATGTCGTCGAACAGCGCTACCGCCATCATGAGCTCTGGGATGCCGTAGGAATATCGATTCCGTCGCGACAGGCCGCCCGGCGCGCTACGATCCTCCTCGCGGCTCTCGTTCCCGGAGATCTCCTGATAACGGAAAAGCGTCTCGTGTTTCACGCGGGGGGCAGGTGGGCGGAACCTCGTCTCCGCCCCTGAAGTCGGCGGCCCGTCAGGGAGCGATTCGAAGAGGTGAGCGAAAGGTCTACTTCAGCTCGATCAAATCTCCGATTTCGACGAAATCCTTGCTCTCCATGATGCGTGCCGTAGCGTGTCCCGGCTGTACCGTCAGCACCGCGAGCTCGCCTAGGACCTTGCGCGGGGCGTTCGGATAGACGTAACGGAAGATTACGAAGACGTTGCCGGGAACGACCCCGTCTTGCTGCCCGAGGTCGATGCTCACGAGGTGTCCTTCGCCCAAAGAGCGCAGGCTGTCGAGGGAGGCGGCAACCGTCCCTCGCATTCGGCCCGTTTCCGGCGTGAGACGGGTAGCGTAGGCCTGAACCGGCAAAAGGGGAACTGGAATCGGCTCGAAAGGCTTCAAGTAGTCATCGATATGGACGTCGGCACAGGCTTGCGTGATCTCGGCCATCGACGAGCTCTCCTGAACCGCCAGCACCGTAATCCAGCCGGTGCGTCGAATCATGTGTCCGTCGTCACCGAATCCGAATTCTTCCCTTCGCTGGGCATAGAACTGGTCGCCCGGACTCACGCCGTCGTTCGAGCCGCGATTCAGGTAGACGATATCTCCGGTAGCCAGATTGTCCTTGGTGTCCCCGTCTTCGCTTCCAAAGACCCGAAAGGACGCGTCCTCTTCCACGCCCATGTAGCTAGCGCACTGAATCGTCGTCTGTTCGTAGGCGGGGATGAAACTTGGGCCGCTCGGCCCCTCGGCTCCCTCCGGTCCTTCGGCTTCGGGGCCGCCCTCGGGCTCGACCCCCTCGGGCTCTTCGCCCACGGGTCGAACGAGATCGATCTCTGGAATGCGAAGTGGATCGCCTGGATAGATGAGGTGTGGGTTCCGGATGTAACGGTTCGCATCCCAGATGTGTGGCCAGAGAAACGGGTTCTGCAGATACTGATTCGCCAAATCCCAGAGGGTATCGCCACGTACGATGATGTGGAGGCGAGTCCCCTCGGGGTAGCTCGTCGGCGCCTGATAGGGGGACCAGTGTGGAGGCACGACGATATCTTGCGACGTCGCGGGAGTCGATGCCCCGACCACGCCTCCCGCAAGGAGCAGGAGGAGCACGGCGATCGCAGCCCTTCGATTAGAGGGGATGCCAGCCGGAATGGACACAGCGCCCAGGACGGCCCACGTAAATGGCGTCTTCACGACAAACCTCCACACTCGAATGGAACGAAGCTATGCCCAATAGGGTACAGGTCGATCTCGCAAGTGTCAAGCCGTTTTTGTCCGAAAGGTTAAAGTGCTACTTGAGGATCGAGGCAGGACTCGGCCGCGTGAAGGCCTAGAATTCGAGCGGTGCGGCCGCGGATCGCGGGTCCCGCCAAGGCATCGAGCAACTAGTCTTAACTCACCGCCGCACGGTTTGGTTTGCCAGGGATAGCTCGGCCAGAATCGATTGGGCTTGCTCTCGAAACTGACTGTTGGGATAGCGGTCCACGACGCTCTGGAAATGCGGAAGTGCCTGGCTCAGCTCGCCGCACATCTCGTAGGCCGAGCCGAGCCGAAAGTGCACTTCGTCGAGCTTGCTGAACGAGGGGTACGACTCGAGTACTTTTTCGAATCGCGCCGCGGCGGCGCGGCAGTGCTTGCGGATCTCCAAATAGAATACCCCCACGCGAAACTCGGATTCGGCGATGATCTCGTAGCACTCCTCGAGCAACTTCTGTCCTTCTTCCGCGTAGCGGGAATTTCGGTAGAGCTCCACGAGCTTCTCGAACTCCTCGATGGCGAGCTGGGTCGGATCCTGGTCGCGATCGGGACTATGGATCTGGCGGTAGTGGCCGTAGCCAATCTGGTATTGTGCGTAGTCGGCACGCGGATGGTTCGGATAGAAGGTCAAGAAGTCCCGGTACTCGGCGATGGCGAGGATCAGGTTGCCGCTGCCCTTCTGGTTGAAATACGTGTCGGCAATCCCGAGGCGCGCGTCGCCCGCTAGCTGGCTCCGCGGGTAGGCGTCCAACAACTGCTGGAAGTAGCTTCGCGCCTCTTCCCAGTTCTTGTCATCGAGTGCCTGGCGGCCGAGCGCCATCAGACGCTCGTCACCTTGGGCCCCCCGCGGGATGTCGTCGACTGACTTGCCCCCGCAGGACCAGACTCCGGCTGCGGCAATGAGGCCGACGAGACACCCGGTGATTCCGACGGTTCTCGGTACCATGGCGATGCGATCTCAGCATAGACGAGGTCGACCGGCTCCGCAACGAATCCGCGGGGCTGGTCGCTGTCGACGAGGTGGCGGCCTCACCGCGCGGCGAGTTGGCGTATCCAGGCCCATTCCATACGCAAGCCGTCGATGAGCTCGGTTCGGGGCTTATAACCGAGGTCGCGGCGCGCCGCCGATGTGTCGGCGTAGGTATCTCGCATGTCGCCTTTCTCCTTGGGGCGCTGGTCGATGGTGAGTCTCTTGCCCGTGATCGATTCGATGGTCTCGATGACTTGGAGCATCGACACGCGAGAGCCTCCTCCGATGTTGTAGACGGCGCCGGGACGACCTCGCTCCGACGCCGCAATGGTCGCCTCGACCGCATCGGCGATGAAGGTGAAGTCCCGGGTCTGCTTTCCATCGCCGTAGAGCGTGAAGGGTCTTTCGTCGAGCGCACACCTCAGCAGCCTGTTAAAAGCCATGTCGGGCCGCTGGCGGGGTCCGTAAACGGTGAAGTAGCGGAGCGACACCGTGTGGATGCCGTGGTTTGTTTGATAGAGCTCGCAGAGCTTTTCGGCAGCGAGCTTGCTCACTCCGTAAGGCGACACCGGGTGCAACGGCACGTCCTCCTCCATCGGAAGCTTGGCCGCGTCCCCGTAGACCGAAGAGGATGACGCGAACACGAACGCATCGAGCTCCGCGCCTTTCGCCGCCTCGAGAAGTTGTTGAGTCGCCAGGATGTTGTTCGAGGTGTAGATGGAAAAATCCTCGCCCCAACTCGCTCTCACTCCCGCTTGTGCCGCCAGGTGGAAAATCCGTCGGCAGCGTTTCACCAGGGCGCGAAGGTCGAGCTCGGAAAGCGAGCTATCGATCAGCTCGAAGTTTGCCTCGCCTCGCAGCTTGGCCAGGTTTCTCTCCTTGGCTTCTCGCGGGTAGTAGTCGAGGAACGAGTCCACGCCAAGAACTCGGTCACCCCGGGCGATGAGCTCTTCGGCGAGCGTCGAGCCAATGAATCCAGCTGCTCCGGTCACGAGTGAAGTCATTCGAGGATCTCCGTCAGTTGCGGAGGAAGTCGGCAAGGACGTCCCCGTCGCGTTACAGCGGCATGCACCGTGCTCCCGGTGGCGAGCAAAGTGGAGCCTTTCGAAAGATGGTAGTCGAAGCGGAGCCGCGCTCTCGATGGAAGGCTAGCGCGGGTGCGAATCTCGACGATGTCGTCGTAGCGTGCGGGGTAAATGTAGCGGCAGTGCGCCTCGAGAACGGGCAAATGGATTCCTTCACGTTCTTCGATCTCCCGGTAGCTGTCCCCGAGGTGACGCAGGAGATCGCACCGTCCGACCTCGAACCAGGTAAGGTAGTTAGCGTAGTAGACGACGCCCATGGCATCCGTTTCCTGATACCGTACTCGTACGTGGCAGGTGGTCTCCCGCTGCATCAGACAGGCGCTGCCGAGAGCATCGCCCGGACGACCTTCTCCGGGTCGGGAGCGTGGAATACGGCGGAGCCGGCGATGACGACGTCGACGCCGGCCTCGACGGCACGCGGCACCCTCGCCTCGTTCATGCCGCCGTCGATTTCGATGGTCAGCCGCAAGCTCCGCTCTTCCGAGAGCCTTCTCAGCCGGCGCACGCGATCGAAGCTGCCTTCGATGAAGTCCTGTCCTCCCCATCCCGGATTGACCGACATGATGATGGCGTAGTCGACGATAGGGAGGAGCTCTTCCACGGACAGGAGCGACGTCGAAGGGTTGAGGGCAATTCCCGGCGAGATTCCGTGGCCGCGGATCGACGTGATGGCGAGGTGAGGGTGGTGAATCGACTCCGGATGGATCGCGATCATGTCCGCACCCGCGGAGGCGAAGGCATCGATCCAGCGGTCGGCATTCTCGATCATCAAGTGCACGTCCAGAGGCAATTTTGTCACCCGGCGCACGGCCTGGACGACCATCGGACCGAACGTCAGGTTGGGCACATAATGACCGTCCATGACGTCCAGATGGAGCTGGTGGGCCCCCGCTCTCTCGACGCGAGCGATCTCCGATGCCAGCTGGGTGAAGTCGGCAGAAAGGATCGACGGAGCGATTCGCATGGACGTATTCAGTTCCCGTTGCTGAGATAGAGAACGATCCGATCCCGTTTGAATACCTTGGTACCCGGGAGGGGAGCCTGGCGCACCACGACGTTCTTGCCTACGCCGGGGTAGTCCACGAGCTTGACTTGAGAGACCTTGAGCGAACCGCGACCCAGCTCGTCGAGAAGGTCTACGTAATCACGGCCGATCAGATCGGGCATGACGAATGCCTCGTCCACGTACCCCCGAGAGAGCAACAGGGAAACCTCGCTCGTGTTGGCGACCTCCTCGTAAGCCTGGGGTGACTGGGCCACGACGGTGTCGGGAGCGTATACGTCGCTGTGAATTTCCACGACTCGCCCAAGGGTGAACCCTCCTTGCTCGAGGATGAGCTGAGCCGACTGCAGGGTCTCTCCTTCGATGCGCGGGACCGTATGCCGCTCGGGTCCTAGGCTTACCCACACCCGGACCGCGCGCCCCTTCTTGAGGGTCGCCCCGGTTTCTGGAGACTGGATTGCGATGAAGTCCTTGGGCACCGATTCGTGGAACCGATTCCCTTCGAGTACCAGCCGTAGCTCCTGTCGGGCCAGCATGTCTCGCGCCGTATCGACGTTCGTTCCCGCCACATCCGGGACACTCACCTCGTTGCTCCGAACGGCGAGGGTGAACGTAATGGCCGCGGAGATCACCGCCGTGGCGAGAAGCCCCGCCACGATGGCAATGACCTCCAGAATGCGCACCAAGGTCTTGCGGAGCCCGCTCTCGGCGTTGGTTCGGGCTGGGCGGTCGGGTTTGTCGGTCCGCGTAGCCGGCCTCCGAAGCACCCGTTCTCCGGCGCTCGACTCCTGGTCCGACATGAACGTATTGTATCGTGCGTCGGCGGGTTGCGTCTCGGTGAGGGTCGACTTCAACGATCTCGGGTGAGGACGGCCGCGAAATAGCCGTCGACTCCGTCGCGCTCGGGAAGCGTCCGAAAAACGCCCGCGGCCGCCAGATGTCGCGCGGACTCCGGGAGGCTCGGCCCGCACTCCACCAGATGGAAGGGCTCGTTCTCGGCAAGAAAACCGTCCACGACGGCCTCGTTCTCCTCGGGCTCGCTCGAGCAGGTCGCGTAAACGAGACGTCCCCCGATGGCAAGCCGCTCGCTCGCCGAGCGGAGCAGGGCGCTCTGGAGGGCGGCAAATGTGCCCAGGTCCTCCTCGCGCAGACGCCATTTGATATCGGGGTTTCTTCGTACCGTGCCCAGGCTCGAGCAGGGGACGTCGAGCAGGATCCGATCGAAGGACGCGACCGTTGGGAGCCGTCTCCCGTCGGCTACGACAGGACGAACGTTGTCTATTCCGAGTCGCTCCGAAAGCGACGCAATGATTCCGGCGCGGCGGGGGCGAAGGTCGACCGCGATCACCGACCCGACTCCGAGCTCGGCGAGGCCGGTCGCCTTCGCGCCGGGCGCGGCGCACAGGTCGAGCACCCGCTCCCCCTCCTTGGGCGCAACGATCCAAGGAACGAGCTGAGACCCCGCGTCCTGGATGAATACGAGTCCCTTCTCATAGAGTTTGCTGTGTTTGACCCGGCCGGAAACGACTCGCAGGCAGCCGGGCACGAGCGGGAAGATCTCGGACGATACCCCGTCGTCGAACAGCATCCGCTGTGCCGCGCCGGGGTCGAGGTGACGCGAGACCCGCAAGAATACCGAGGGCGCCTCGTTCTGCACCGAGCACCGGCGCGCGGCCGTTTCGAAGCCGTCCCGAGCGAGGTAGCGTCTCACCAGCCAGCGCGGATGAGACAGCGCGATGCTCAGGTAGTCGAGCCGATTGGCTCGATCGGGCAGGAAAGGCCTCTCCCGACTTCTCAGGGCGCTTCGCAGCACGGCGTTCACCAGGCCTGCGCCCCGCGACGCTCGGAAAGCCCGGGCAAGACGGACTGATTCGTCGACGGCGGCGTGCGGCGGGATGCGGCTTAGAAAGCGGAGCTGATACAGGCCGATGCGAAGCGCGCGGAGCAGGACCGGATCGATCTTCGAGAGAGGGCGTTTGGCGTGAGCGGCGATTATGTAATCGAGTCGCCCGCGCCACCGGAGCACCCCGTAGACGATCTCGGTCGCCAAGTCCTTGTCAGCGGGGGAGAGCTTTCGAGACAGGCTGTGGTGGAGCGCGGTGGCGGGATCCTCCCGTCTCTCCTCCACACGGCGTAAAACGCGGAAGGCGACGGCTCTCGACGGCGAGAGCTCGATGGATTCTTTCTTCGTCTTTCGCCTTGAACTCATCGCCTCGGTCGTGGATTATTGCCGCAGGATGCCTTCGAAACCCAATCCCGGAAAGCAATCGCAGGCTCTCGAGGTCCCGGTGGAGAGCCTCAGGTACCGTTGCGCCAGCGACGTTTTCGAGTTCGGCACCACGAAGGATCTCGTGGACCATTTCGAGATCATCGGACAGGACCGAGCGATCAGAGCCATCCAGCTGGGGCTCGCCGTCTCCGCGCACGGGTACAACATCATCGTGCAGGGTCTCACTGGAACCGGAAAAGAGACCACGGTCAAGAGCATTCTCGAGAACGTGGCCGACAACCGCAGGATTCCGCAAGACATTTGCTACGTGCACAACTTCGACGATAGCGATCGTCCCACGGTGCTGTACCTCAGCCCCGGTGATGGGAATCGACTCAGGAAAGACATGAACACCCTCGTCGATTACCTGAGTCGCACGGTTCCCGGGGTGCTGGAGTCCGACGAGTTCAAGAAGCGCCGGGCGCAAATCATCGAGAGTGAAGGCGAGAAGGGCCGAGCCGTCATCAAGCAGTTCGAGGAGCGCATCAAGAAAGAGAACTTCGTCATGGTGGAGATACGGTTCGGACCCATGACCAAGACTGAGGTCGCTCCTATCGTAGACGGCAAGCCTCGAACCGAGGAGGAGCTCGAGCACCTCTTGGCAGAGGGGAAGATAGAGCGCTCGGAGTTCGAGCGCATCGACGGAATTCGCGAGCAGTTGGCGGAAGAGCTCGAGGAAGTCCTGAAACACGCGCGGGACTCGGAGAAGCAGATCGCCGAGGCCCTCAAATCTCTGGTGTACGGCTTCGGAGCAGAGATGGTGAATCCGCGAATCGACGAGATCAAGAGCCGCTACACCGCCGATCGCTGCCAGCGCTTCCTCGAGCACGTCCGTCACCACATGCTCGAGAACCTCGATGACTTCATGCAGAAGCCTCCGACGGAGGAGCAATCGGGGCTCGCGGCGATTCTGTCGCTTCAGCGTGATCGTTTCCTGCATTATCGAGTCAACGTTCTCGTCGACAACTCGGCGACCGAGCGCGCCCCCATCGTCGTCGAGACCCACCCCACCTACAAGAATCTGTTTGGAACCATCGAACGGATCTGGGATCGAAGCGGTCAGTCCTATTCCGATTTCACCCGGATCAAGGCGGGCACCCTGCTTCGCGCCGTCGGCGGCTATCTCGTGGTCTCCTTCCAGGAGATCCTGTCCGAGCCCGGGGTCTACCAGTCGCTGAAGCGCACGTTGAAGAGCGGCAAGGTAGACATCCAAGGGTTCGATCCCACCTACCTGTTTACCGCGACCGCCCTGAAACCCGAGCCCATCGATGTGGAGCTGAAGGTCCTTCTCATCGGGGACGAGCTGATCTATCAAGTCTTCTACCAGCTCGATCCGGATTTCCGGAAAATCTTCAAGATCAAGGCCGACTTCGATACGGTAATGGATCGGACGCCGGAATCCATTGGCCGTTACGCGGGTTTCGTCGCCCGCGTTGCCTCCGCCGAAGGGCTCCTTCCGTTCGACCGAAACGCCACTGCCGCCATCGTGGAAGAAGGCGTGCGGCTTGCGGGCCGAAAGAACAAGTTGAGCACCCGCTTCAGTGAGATCGCGGACCTCCTACGAGAGGCCGACTACTGGGCGCGCCTCGAAGGCGCGACCGAGGTGAGGGGTGAGCATATCGACCGCACCGTGAGTGAGGCGGTAGCCCGCCGCAACCTCGTCGAGTGTCGCATCGCCGAGATGATCCGGGAAGCCATCATCATGATCGATAGCGACGGCGAGGTCGTGGGCCAAGTAAACGGCTTGTCGGTCTACGACGTAGGCGATTACCGCTTCGGTCGTCCGGTCAAGATCACCGCCACCGTAGCCACCGGCCGTGCCGGCATTATCAACATCGAACGTGAGTCCGATCTCTCCGGCAAAAGCCACAACAAGGGAATGCTGATCCTCTCAGGCTATTTTCGTTCGCGTTTTGCGCAGAAGCGCCCGCTGACGCTTTCCGCCAGCCTCGCCTTCGAGCAGAGCTACAGCGGAGTCGACGGCGACAGCGCGTCCTCGACCGAGCTCTACGCGCTCCTCTCGGCGCTTTCGGGGCTGCCGCTGCGGCAGGATATCGCGGTGACCGGCTCAGTGAACCAGAAAGGCGAGATCCAGGCGATCGGTGGGGTGAACGAGAAGATCGAGGGATTCTACGATACCTGTCTCGCCGCGGGGCTGACCGGGAGTCAGGGGGTGATTATTCCGAAATCGAACGTCGGCGACCTCATGCTGCGCAAGGACGTCGTCGCCGCGGCCGAGCAACGGAAATTCCACATCTATGCGGTCTCGACCGTCGAGGAAGGGATCGAGCTTCTTACCGGTGTCGCGGCGGGAACGGCGAACGCCGAAGGCGAGTATCCCGCAAGTTCCCTTTACGCCCGCGTCGACAAGCGGCTCGCAGAGATGACCCGCGATTTTCGCGCGGCTTCCAAAGCAGGAAAGGAGGATCTCAAGCTCGGCTCCGACGACGAGACAGCCGACTCGCGTCAGAGGCGTCCTAACAGCTCGAGCAGACGGTCGGGGTAATCGGTCAGGATACCGCTGACACCCATCTTCAGCAGTCTCTCCATGTCTTTTGCATCGTTCACCGTCCAGGCCTGTACCCGAACGTTCGATCGCCGTGCCCATTCGAGAAAAGAGGCGTCGATTACGTGGATATCCCCGAAGAACTCGGGAACCTGAAACACCACGGCCGGACTACGGTAGAGGCTTCCCAGACCAAACTGGTGGACCTGGTAGAAAAAAAGGCTCTCTCGCGCAGTCGCGCTGGTGGCGACTTCGGGACAGTCTTCGCGGAGAGCCGCCATCGCGTCGTGCTCGAAGGCGGCGACGAGCACTCGATGCTCCGCCCCGAATCTCTTCAGCGATCGGCAAAGCTGTCGCGCGCGCTCGGGCGTGAACTCCTTCATTTCCAGGTTCAATCGGGCGTCGGGTAACCCCGCCAACACGTCGGCGAGGGTGGGCACGGTAATGCCCCGGCCCCGGTGAGGAAAGCTCCCGTCGGGACCCCCGAAGTCGAACGCCGCGTCCAACTGGAGAACCTCTCGCAATGCGAGGTCGCCGACGCGTCCTTCGCCGTTCGTCGTCCTATCCACCGTTTCGTCGTGCATGACCACGATCTCGCCGTCGGCCGTGGAACGCAGATCCATCTCGATCATGTCGACACCGAGCGCGTCGGCTTTTTCGAACGCGAAAAGCGTGTTCTCGGGCCAGAGACCTCGTCCGCCCTGGTGGGCGATTACGACGGGCTCCGCCTCGAAAAACGGATGATCGGCGACGCCTCGTACCGGGTGGAGCCAGGCGAAATAGGCATAGAGGATCGCCAGAAATGCCACAACGCGCCAAAGCCATTTGAACGCGCCCATGAGGGTATTCTAAGCCGCCCTCGGGCTCCGAGCTCCCGCCTCGGATCAGTCTTCCCGAGGTCGTAGTCTGAGAACCTTCCCAAGACCGAACCCGGTCGATGATCCTCGCTTGTCGGGGATCCCCAGGTCGGGAAACCGCTCAGCCCAGGATGGAACGAAGCTCGTCGGAGGGAAGCGGATCGCAGAAGAGACTGCCTTGCCCGTGAGCGCAGCCGAGCTCTAGCAGCTCGTCGAGCTGCTCCTCGGTCTCGACTCCCTCGGCGATGACGTCCATACCGAGGTTCTGGGCGAGAGAGACGATGGTTCGCACCGCGATCCAATTGTCTCCGCCCGAGCGCAGGTGGCGAACGAAGGAGCGGTCGATCTTCAGGACGTCTATTTGAAAACGATGAAGGTATCCAAGTGAAGAATAGCCCGTCCCGAAGTCGTCCATGTGGATCCGGAGTCCGAGCGACTTCAGTTGCGCCAGGATCGTGACCGACGAATCGGCCTTTTGCATGACGACGTTCTCGGGGATGTCGAGAACGAGGCGAGCCGGTGAAAGGCCCGTCTCCTTGAGCACTTCCTCCACGCGTCCCACGAGATCGGGTTGGAAAAGCTGCTTGTCCGATACGTTGACGTGAAGGGTCAGATGCCCACCCTTCGACCAGTCTGTGATCTGGCGGCATGCTTCGGTAAACACCCACCAACCGAGATCGATGATGAGCCCGGAGGCTTCAGCCGCATTCAGGAAATGAAATGGGGTGAGCAGGCCCTTTTCGGGATGGCGCCATCGCGCGAACACCTCCACCCCGACGGGTACTCGAGAGGGAAGTGAGACGACCGGCTGATAAAGCAGCAGGAACTCGTTCCCGGAGAGGGCGCGCCGAAGCTCGGCCTCGAGTCGAAGCTGCTCGAGAGCGCGCCGGTGCATGGCATTGTCGAAGACCTCGTGGCGTGCCCTACCCGCAGCCTTCGCCCGGTACATCGCGGTGTCGGCGTCGTGAAGGACGTCCTCGGGGCGTTTGTAAGTCTCCGATCCCATCGCGATGCCGATGCTGGTGGTAATGAGAATCTCCAATCCATGGAGCAGAAAAGGCTCGCGAAACGCTTGATGGATTCGATCGGCTACTCGAACCGCCTCGGTTATCTCCACGACGTTGGCGAGGAGGACGGCGAACTCGTCTCCACCCAGCCGGGCGACGGTGTCCCCCGGACGGACGCACAGAACCAGCCGGCGCGCCATGGCGATGAGCAGCTCGTCACCCACCATGTGCCCCAGGCTATCGTTGATCCGCTTGAATTGGTCGAAATCGAGGAACAGGACGCCGAACCCGTAGACCCTCGCCGAACGCTTCGACCGCTCGAGCGAGCGTTTCAGGTGCTCCATGAAGAGCGAGCGATTCGGAAGTCCGGTGAGATCGTCCCGGAGGGCGTCCTGGCGGAGTCTTTCCTCGGCGAGCGCGAATCGAGCCTCGCATTCTCTCAGCTTTCCTTCGAGCTTCTTCAGCTCACTGGTATCGCCGATGACGGCACAATGATAGGCGTCTTGCCCGACTCGAACGTAGCTCGTAGAGATGCGAACCGGGATGAGAGAGCCATCCTTGCGTTTGAGCTCGGTCTCCATCTGAGCGTGCCCGAACCTTGCCGAGTCCTCCCACAGTCGTCGAAGAGAGGCGCCGTCGGCATCGATTTCGAGCTCGCTCGCTTTCATCGCGACCATCTCCACGCGAGTGAATCCCAGGGCGCGAGATACAGCCTCGTTGGCGTAGAGGACTCGGGAGTCCTCGCCAATACAAACGGCGGGCTGCTGGATGAGATCGACCGCCGCCTGCGCCAGGCGAAGACGATCGATGAGGCGAAGACGTTCGATGCCCATGCCCAGAAGCGAAGAGAACGTCTCGTTGGCCGAGTCGAATTCGGCGTCTCTCGCGAGCGGCTCGCCTGAGAAAATCGACGCCATGGCGACGAGCGTTCCCCGAGAGGAAAGGGCCGGGTGCGTGTGGCAGAGCAGGAGGCCATGTGCTCGGCCGACGGCATCCATCTGATTCGCGATGTCACCGAAATCGATGGTGTCGATCGCCACCGGCCACTCATCGGCGATTCGGATCGATTCGATCGAGCGGACGAGATCGGTAGGCAGGCTCGGGGAGACGCCACCCTCGAGCTGCCCCGTCTGCATTTCCACGAGGTGAATGGCCACCGAGCACCGAGGGCCTTGCGATTCCATCACCCTGGCGGTCTCGTTCATGAGCTCCGGGATGGAGCAGCCGAAAGCAATCCGCCTCAGGACGAAGTTCTGAATCGAGAGCCGCCCCTCGGTGGGATCGGAAGAAGGGACATCCCAGATGACTTGCCCCGCCGCTCTCCGCATCTGCATTCCTCTTGTATGTGCTCGCCGCGACAGTCCTCGGCGCCGACGTCAATGCCTCATCGCCGGTACGGGCTGCCTCCCGCCGTGGGGGGGCGGGATCGGTCGCGGAGGTCGGCCCTCGCGTGGCTGAGCCCGCTCGGAGTGATGCGTTGCAAGCCGTGTACCGGATGCGAGTACCCGTCTTTTTGGGCAAATCGCGACGAGAGCGTCGAGATCTGTGGGAGAAGCCCATCGTTCGGCGTCGAAACGCGATTTGGAGCGCGGGGAACTCCCCCGGCTCAGGTGCTCAATGCCGTGGCGGGACCCGCAATTGATCGTGCCGCCACGGCTCTGGCTGCTTGCGGCGCGACGAGCGCGCCGGGCTCGCTCCGCTCGCGCAGGCTGGACTGTACTTTTTCATCAGCCTGCTCAAACGAGAGAATCGCCTTGGGTCAGGCGGCGACCGCGCGCGAACGCCGCCGCACTCATCGCCGGTCGGTCGGGTGCTTGAACCCGCCTCACGACGAGCGCTGTTTGCATCCCGCAGGCAACGACCAGCCCATCTCCCTCGAAGGAAACAATGGTACCGGGGGAGCCGTCGAAACGTCCGGCCCGCGGGGACGCCTCCAGCAACTTCAACGCAATCCCATTGCGCTTCACGAAAGCACCGGGCCACGGCTGGAAAGCCCGGATGCAGCGATCGATCCGCGTCGCCGGCCAGTCCCAATCGATCCGCGCATCCTCCTTCTTGATCCGCGGCGCCAAGCTCGCCAAGGAATCGTCCTGAGTGACCGGCACGATGGTTCCTCGTTGGAGCCCCTCGAGCGTCTCGAGAAGGAGCTCGGCCCCGGCGTCCGCAAGCTTTGGCTCGAGGGTCATCGTGGTCTCGTCATCGGCAATGGGAATGCGCTTCGACAGAAGAATCGGCCCGGTGTCGAGGCCCTCGTCCATCAGCATCGTGGTGACACCGGTCTCCACCTCGCCTCGGGCAATCGCCCACTGAATTGGGGCGGCGCCGCGATAGGCAGGGAGGAGAGAGCCGTGAACGTTGACGATCCCTTTCGGCGGGATCGAAAGGATCGTTCGGGGAATGATTTGACCATAGGCAACCACGGTGATGCACTCGGGAGCCAGGCGATTCAGCAGGATTACAGCCTCCTCGGAACGTATCTTCTCCGGCTGATGGACGGGTATGCCGAGCGACATGGCGATCGACTTCGTCTTGGGCATGCGAAGCCGGTGTCCTCGTCCGGCCGGTTTGTCCGGCTGAGCGACGAGGGCGACTAGGTCGTGCTCGGAGCGAGCCAGAGCCTCGAGCGAGGGTACGGCGAACGTGCCGGACCCCATGAAGATCAGTCTCACCAGTCGCCCTGGCGAATTCGCTTTCGGATCTTCCGTTTGAGCAGGTCTCGTTTGAGGGCGCCGAGGCGCTCGAGAAAGAGCTTTCCGTCGAGGTGATCGATTTCGTGGCAGAAAGCCCGGGCGAGGAGGCCCGTCCCCTCCATCGTGACTTCCTCTCCGTCGAGATTCTGTCCTCGCACTTTGACCCAGGCGGGTCGAACCACCACTCCGCTGAATCCGGGTACGGAAAGACAACCCTCTTCCTCGTGCTGTTCGCCCTCTTGCTCGAGCACCACTGGGTTCGCCATAACGATGACTTGCTTGGGATCTTCTCCGACGGTGATGTCAATGACCATCAAGCGAAGGGTCAGTCCGATTTGATTGGCTGCCAGACCCACTCCGGGCGCGGCGTACATCGTCTCGATCATGTCCTTCGAGATTTGCCGCAGCTCCTCGTCGAACGTCGTGACTTCTTCGGACGGCTGCTCGAGGGGTGGGGCGCCGAACTTGACGATGGGCCGCAAAGACATAAAACGTGAAGCTACAATAACGAGCGATGTCACGTCAACGCGAGGGCGCGATCGAGAGACGACGGGTCGTCGCGTCCTGGGCGTTTCTCGTCGTGTGGTGCGCGGCCTGCGCGCTCGATGGCCGAGGCGGCTACACCCGTCTAATGCGCGCCGCGGCGAGCGGTGAGGCTCACTCGGTGCGGGAGCTGCTCTCGAATGGCCACGATCCCGACGCGGCGGACGAGAACGGCAATACCGCACTTTCGCTCGCGGCGCAGTTTGGCCGGGACGAGATCGTCTCGATCCTTCTCGAGGCGGGGGCAAGTCTCGATCTTGCTGACCGAGAGGGCGGCACACCGCTCATGAAAGCCGCTCGATTCGGGCGCGAGGACGTCGTGCGGCTGCTCGTCGCGGCGGGCGCCTCGACGTCGCGACGTGACCGGGAGGGACGGACCGCGATCGACTGGGCGGTTTTGGGTGGACACGAGACGCTCGTCCAGCAGATGGGCGGTGTCGAGTCACCCGACTGACAAAGATTCGAACCGAGCCGCTTCGGGCCGCAAGTCCCTCGCGCGGATTCTTCCGTATCCCTCCGCCAGCGATGCGGTGGCAGTGGCCACGGCGAATCGCGCCAGGTCGGCGATGCTGTAGCTGCGGACACGCCCCACGATGACGCCCGCTGCCAGCGCATCTCCGGCACCCGTTGGATTGCCGAGACGAAGGTTCGTGGGTGGCATGGAGCACCGCGCCGAGACTCGACCATCAGCGAGCCAGATCCCTTCTGAACCGAATGTCAAAATGACCATTTCGGCGCCGAGTGCCCGAATCATGTGAAGGGCGTCCCTGCGGTCGTCATCGCTATCCAGCGACGAGCCCAGAAGACTTTCCGCTTCGCCGCGGTTGGGTTTGGCGACGCTCGGCCGCCCGCGTAAACCAACCTCGAGGGCGGCACCTGAGGTGTCGAGCAGACAGAACGTTTCGCGCTCTCGGCACATTCTCGCCATGACATCGAATATTTCGACAGAGACACCGGGCGGTACGCTTCCCATCAAGGCAACGGCCTCGGCTTCTGGAAGATGTGTCTGGAAGCGACGGAGCAGCTCTCCTCGATCGTCTGTTTCCAGGCCGGCCTCGTTGACCACGGTTGCCGTCCCGTCTTTCTCGAGGACGATGACGCAGGTGCGGCTCTCCCCCTCGAACGGGACCAGATCGCTTTCGATGCCTTCGCGAGCGAGGCCACGCCGGATCGCCTCACCCGCGATCCCGCCCGACAAGCCCAGAACCAGGGGCTCTTCACCGAGCCCGCGGAGGGCCCGCGCCACGTTGACTCCTTTGCCGCCTGCCTGTTTCGATGACTGAGCCGTACGATGAACCTCCCCCGGTCGAAGCGCGTCGACGTGAAGGGTGATGTCGACGGCCAGGTTGGGACAAACGACGAGAATCAAACGGACTCGAGCCTCAACACGAAACGAGCGCCCGCCTCACCATGGCTCTCCAGGGTGAGTGTTCCCTCCTGCCCTTCGGCAAAGCGCCGCGCGATGGCAAGTCCGAGACCATGGCCAGGCGTTGCCCGGCAGGCACGAAAGAAGGGCTCGAACAGATGGGCGATGTCCTCATTGTCGACGCCCGGCCCGTCATCGGCGACTTCGATCACCGCCCGTCCTTCGCTCGCGTGACCGCTTACCCGAACCGAGCCTTCGGGACGCGAGAACTTGATTCCGTTGTCGATCAAGTTGGAGAGGACACGCTCGGTCGCTCGCTCGTCACCGAGGACGTTCAGATTCGTTTCCTGAACCTCGAGCCGTATCCCGCGCTGGTCGGCGACCGGCTGGAATCGCGCCTCGAGTCGTTTCGTGACCGCGTCGACAGAAAAAGGTTGTCGCGCGAACTCGTCCTTCCCCGTGGCAAGGAGCTCGGAGACGAGTCCCCGGAGAGCTTCCACCTCGTCGAGACATGACTCGGCACGAGCTCGGGAGGCGGGATTCTCGAGCAGCTTCCGCAGATGAAGCTCGATGGTGAGGAGGGGCGCCTCGAGCTCGTGAGCGAGGAGACTCGCTGATTCGAGGTGGGTTTCCTTCATCGAACGTTCGCTCACGCTCGCGCGTCGTCGGCGCGTGCCGAGCGCGACCGGGTGGAACCTTCGCCCAGATCGAGGAAGCTCCGGTAAGCGGACTCGAAGCGTTCCTTCAGGCGGCGACCCTCCTCGCCGCCAAAGGGTGCGCTTCGAAGCCAGCTAGACCTGAGCCTCGCCACCTCGTCACCTGCCGTCTTCAAGTCGTGGGCGCGGTCACGGCCCCTGCCCCCGGTCATGGTGTTGGCCGCGAGAGCATTCTTGAGGCGTTCCGCCAGGCCATCGATTTGGAGGTGAGCCGGGCTCGAGGGGTCGAGCTCAGACACGATGCTCTCGAGCCGCTGCACCAGCTTTTCCCGTTTCGTCCGGTTGACGTCGGGGTCGAGCTCCGTTCCCCGGAACGCCCGGGGCTCGCGCGATATAAGAGCCTGCATGCCTGCTTCGAAACGGATCGAGGCTTCGGCGAGAGGGTCGGACGATCCGCCAAGCTTCTTCCACCGCTGCCAAATATCCTGCGCTTTGGTCGCGGCTTCCGGGGCTTCTTCGGTGTCGAGCGCCAGAAGCTCTTCGACCAGCGCTTCTCGAGCGCGGGAGTGCTCTTCCTCGTCGACTTGG
>DASPGQ010000577.1 GCA_035620555.1 Vicinamibacteria bacterium | reverse complement strand
AGCTTCAAGCTGGAGTTGGCGGAGATGAAGGACAGGCATCACCTGAACTTCGACACCTACGAGGAAGGGAAAGCTCACGCTGCAAGAACATTTCGATTGGGTGGTTTTCCACGAGAAGCGACCGTTCACCCGGGCTCAGGGCGCTTGATGTTCGCGGCAATCGAAACCTTAGGTCGCCTGCTTCGGTGGTCAGCAACGAAGGACGCGAACTGAATGCGTATCGAAAGGATCAAACCTGGTCGCTCAGCTCAAGATCCGGCACGGGCTGAGAGGAAATAGAGAACCCATGAACCCGTCCAGCTTGACCGGCGATCTTAGCCGATGTTCGCGTCGGGCTTGCGGATGTGCACCTTTCGAGTCCGAAGCGCTGGACATCGGCTCAGGCGCCAGCCCGGCGGGTCGTCTATATCGAAAATACCCCGATGTTCGTCCGGATCGCGGAAGGTTTGGGGATTAGGACGTTTCTTCACACGGCTTGCTGGTCCACGTGCGCGAAACAAGCTTCGCTCGGATTGCAGAATGACGAAAGCGTCATTCATGAAACCCGCCAACCCGTGCATCCTGACGATCAACGCGGGACGACACTGACGTTCCATGACCCTACCAGGAATTCTCAGGACAGCTGGCCGCTCGTCGGACATCAAGTTCGCGCTGTATCGGACAAGCGGACGGGCTGGAGCGAAAGCTTTACGGAAAGATTGATCGCATCGGTTTGAGTGGCCACAGCCTCGCCGCCTCCGATCACGAATCGGCGGCGAATTCCCTGGCTTGATTGGCTCGAGAAGCAAAATGGT
This sequence comes from Vicinamibacteria bacterium, assembly GCA_035620555.1. Lineage (NCBI taxonomy): Bacteria > Pseudomonadati > Acidobacteriota > Vicinamibacteria > Vicinamibacteria bacterium. The sequence continues at coordinate 4,983 of DASPGQ010000577.1, read as the reverse complement.
TTCGAATCGGTCCGGGCTTCCCGGACACCGGGTGGTCTACGGCATGAAACACGCGGAGCCTTGAGCCTGTTACCAAGGAATTGCTGGATGAAGAGCCGCCCAGAATGCTCGGTCCCGTGTCATCGAGCGCGGCCGAGGATTCCGTTTCCTGAGCGCCGTGACTTGCTGCCGCAGAGCTAGATTCTCGACCGGTGCATTACGCGCGATGTGCGGTGACCGCGCGGACCTCGTGTTGCGCCGAGTGAGACGAGGAAAACGAGAACACGGAACATGGTGGCGAAGTTTCGCCTTCTTAGGCCCGGAACTCAAGCCGGATGCAGGTCCTTGTTTTCACAGGCTCACGAGTATTGACGAGGGACAACGTCTTCGTGGTTCGTTTCTCTTGTAGGACGAGCTCATTGGCAGTCCTCCCACTCGGATTCCACCCAGTCTCGGGGAAGCTCTCCACCCGGCCGCGAGAGCGACAATCGCAACCGCCGGAGCTCTTCCTGGAGCTGCCGAATCCGCGCGTTCATGCGAAGAACGATCTCGATCGCCGCGTGATCGAGTCCCACGTCCTCATGGAGGCGGCGCACCCGGCGGAGCTCCGCCACAGCCGCTGGAGAATAGCCTTCCGAAGAGGGGACAACAAGCCCGATCTCTGCATAGTACGAGACGACGGTCACGTCGATTCTAGCGAGCCTCGCCGCGCCTTCAGCGTCGAGGAGCCTGTCGTTCTCGTTCATCTCTCGCCTCCTTTCTTCGTGCGTCCGTCGGCGAGCTTTCGCAGTCCAACGATCTCAGCGTCGCTAATGGGCTCGGGGAGAACGAGCTTGACCCGCGCCCACATATCGCCGCGTTCGCCGGGCTGGCCGAGCCGCGGCATGCCTTTACCCCGGAGACGGAACGTCTTGTCCGCCTGGCTCCGCCCCGGGATCTTCAGGGTCACCGCACCATCGATGGTCTGGACGCGCGCGTCGCCGCCGATGGCGGCGGTATAGAAATCCACGTGCACATCCGCCCGCAGGTCGTCGCCCTTACGAGTGAAGGTAGGATGGGGAGCGACCTCGACGACGAGATAGAGATCGCCCGCGCTCGCCCCTCCGCTCCCGGGCGAACCCTGCCCCTGGAGCCTGACGCGGGAGCCCGAGCGGACTCCAGGCGGGATTCTGGCCTCGATCCGACGCTCGCCGATCTGAAGGCCTCGGGTCGTCCCATGAAACGCCTCTTCGAGAGTGATCTCGATTCCGCCATCGAGGTCCCGTCCTCGCCGTGGTCCCGCGGTGCGGCCGGCGCCCACCGATGCGCCTTGGCCGAATATCGACCCGAAGAAGTCGGAGAACGGGCTTCCGCCGCCGAAGAGGTCCTCGACATCCTCCGGAGAGACGTTGTAGCTTCGTCCCTGCTGGTCGGGCGCGGTCTGCCATTGGCCCCAGTCGAAGTCGCCGCGACCGCCGCGCTCGCCCCACTGCTGATACTGCCGGCGGAGCTCGTCGTACTTCTTCCGGCGCTCGGGATCGGAGAGCGCCTGGTATGCTTCGTTGATCTCCTTGAAGCGCTCCTCGGACGCCTTGTCTCCGGGCTTGACGTCGGGATGATGTTGGCGCGCGAGCTTCCGGTACGCCTGCTTGATGGCCTTGTCGTCGGAGTCGGGCGCGACTCCGAGCGCCGTGTAGTAGTCTTTGAACTCCAAGCGCCTATAGCCCCGGAGCCCCCGCCGAGCTCCAGCGCCCTCGACGAAGCCTTGGTGAAGTCGACCTCCCGCCGCTCTCTTGCGGAAGATGAACTTTCCGCCCTCGCCCGCGTCCGACGAGGATCAAGTCGCCCCCGCAGAACTCACCCTGAAGAAGGATGCAGCGAAAGCTCGTTCGAGATCTGCTGCTGGATGAGCCGCTTCAAGGGCCGGGCATCGAAGATTGGGTCGCATCCGACGTCCGCCAGGCGGCTCCACCTGGCTGTTTCCGTTGCGCTCGGCGAGGCCTTGCGCCGTCTGGGTCGCCTCCTGCGACTTTTTCGTGAAGCGATTGATATCGAATGCCATCGTCTTACCATTCGTCGTTTCCGGCCGCCGTCTTCAGGCGTGACGCGGAGGCCGTACTACGGTTACCCGCGCCGGGCGCAGCACCCGTCCCTCGTGTGTGTAACCTGCCTGTCCGACTGCCGAAACCGTAGGTTCGGGTACCGCGCCCTCACGAGTCTCGATCGCCTCCTGGGACTCGGGATTGAAAAGCACTCCGGGCTCGACATCTATCGGCACGACTCCCTCGCGGCGCAAAACGTCGAGGAGCTGCTCCCGGGTCGCGCGCACTCCGGGCGAAAGCGCGTCCGTGCCGTTCGAGTACTCGAGGGCGCGTTCCAGATTGTCCACCACTTCGATGAGTCGCAGGTAGAGATCCTGAAGCCGGTTCCGCGCCCGTAGCTCGGTCATTCGCTCCGCCTGCCTGCGAGCGTTCTCCATCGAAGCGGCGGCGCGGAGATACTTGTCCTTGAGCTCCTCGTTCTCCTGGAGCAGCGCAGTCAATTTCCTCTGGATTTCTTCGAGCTCCGGGCCCAAGACCTACACCTCCGTAAACTCACCCTCGATCACGTCGTCGTCGCCGCCATGGCCTAGGGGCGTGCCTCCGGAGCCGCCGCCGTAGCTTTGCGCCGTCGTCTGCTGCGCCAGCGCGTTCGCGATTTGCTGGAGAGCTTCCGCGCCCTGACGGATGCGACCCGGGTCGTCACCCCCCATCGCCGTCCGCAGCTCTTCGATTTTGGACTCCGCCCTGGCTCGGTCCGAAGACGGCACTCGATCCCCGAGGTTCTTGAGGGACTTCTCCACCTGATAGATCAGCGTGTCCGCCTGGTTTCGCACGTCCACCAGCTCGCGCAGCTTGCGATCATCGACGGCATGTTGCTGCGCTTCGCGCACCAGGCGCTCGACGTCCGTTTTGCCGAGGTTCGTCGAGGCGGTGATCGCGACCGTCTGCTCTTTCCCTGTTGCTTTGTCCTTTGCCGACACGTTTATGATGCCGTTGGCGTCGATGTCGAACGTGACCTCGACCTGCGGCACCCCCCGGGGCGCGGGCGCGATTCCTTCGAGCCGGAACTTGCCGAGCGTCATGTTGTCGGACGCCATCTCCCGCTCTCCTTGGAGTATGTGAACGTCCACCCCCGTCTGGTTGTCCTCCGCAGTGGAGAAGGTCTCCGTTTTTCGAGTAGGGATGGTGGTGTTGCGCTCGATGAGCTTCGTCGTGACGCCGCCGAGAGTCTCCACTCCCAACGACAGGGGAGTGACGTCGAGGAGCAGCACATCCTTGACCTCGCCCCCGAGGACTCCTCCCTGGATTGCAGCGCCGATCGCGACCACCTCGTCGGGGTTCACGCCCCGATGGGGCTCTTTCCCGCCGGCGAGCTTCCGCACTCGTTCCTGGACCATGGGCATCCTGGTGGAGCCACCCACGAGGACCACTTCGTCGATCCGGCCGGCGTCGAGGGCGGCATCCTTCAGCGCCCGCTCGAAAGGACCGGAACATCGCTCCAGCAAGTCCTCCGTCATCTGCTCGAACTTGCTCCGGGTGAGCTTCACCGCGAGATGCTTGGGCCCGCCGCCGTCGGCGGTGATGAACGGCAGGTTGATCTCGGTCTCCACCACGTTCGAGAGCTCGATCTTGGCTTTCTCAGCGGCTTCGCGAAGCCGCTGAAGCGCCTGGCGATCCTTTCCCAGGTCGATGCCCTGATCCTTCCGAAACTCCTCGATGAGGAATCGTACGATCCTCTCGTCCCAGTCGTCGCCGCCGAGGTGGGTGTCGCCGTTCGTGGCCTTGACTTCGACCAGACCCTCGCTCACCTCGAGGACGGAAACGTCGAACGTGCCGCCGCCTAGGTCGAAGACCAGGATCGTCTCGTTGGTCTTCTTGTCGAGGCCGTAGGCCAGGGCCGCGGCGGTGGGCTCGTTGATGATGCGGAGGACCTCGAGCCCGGCGATGGTGCCCGCATCCTTCGTCGCCTGCCGCTGGCTGTCGTTGAAGTAGGCGGGAACGGTGATGACGGCTTGGCTCACGGGCTCGCCCAGGAACGCCTCGGCGTCCCGCTTCAGCTTCTGGAGCACCTTGGCGCTGATCTCCTGGGGAGGCATCGTTTTGCCGGTGGCCGGCACCTGGACCCGGGCGTCACCCGACGGTCCGGCCATCACCTTGTAGGAGACGATTTTGCGCTCCTCCTCGACCTCGTCGTATCGGCGTCCGATGAAGCGCTTGATCGAGTAGATAGTGTTCTCGGAGTTCACGATCGCCTGGCGTTTGGCGATTTGTCCCACCAGGATCTCTCCCTTGGGGGTGAAGGCGACGACCGAGGGACAGAGGTTGCTGCCTTCCGCGGTGGGAATTACCACGGGGTCTCCGTTCTGGATGATCGCAACCACGCTGTTGGTGGTGCCAAGATCGATGCCTACGATTCTTGCCATGATGGAACCTCCTTCAGGGCTCTGATGAAGACCGCCGGGCAGCTTCCGCACGCTTTCTGCGGCGTTTCGAAAAGTCTGTCAGGCCACCTTGAACGTCGGTGGCCTTGGGTTTCACGTTCTTGCTCATGGGCGGTTGGACGTTCGATATTTCAATACCCCAAGTTCTCGAGTTCCGCCCGCATCTTCCGGACCATCGTTCCGTGCGAGCTTGGCCGTCAGCCTCGAAGGCCACCCGCGGTGCGAGCGATGAAGCCATGGTGACTCGATTTTCGATACGGTCGATAGCAATCACATCCGGCGCCTCCAGTCGACTCATCAAGCTTTGGTAGGTACGTTGCCGCCGGTCGGCAGGCACGGTGCGGGCGGCCTTTTCAGCCGCTTGACGCGGACTGTCGCCCTGGTTGCTCTCCAGTTGATACGTTCCAGTCAGGCGATGATAGGGCCCCGTACCGACGGCCCCCGGCGTGTATTGAGGATCGCTCCAATTCCAAGCAACGTGATACGCCCGCGCCAGTTCATCCACATCGTGGCGCAGCGAGAGCCAGTCGTTTTCCGCTTGC
>DASPGQ010000576.1 GCA_035620555.1 Vicinamibacteria bacterium | reverse complement strand
GAGACCCGGATCTTTTCCAAACCCATGGCAGCCGAGCTCCTCCGTGCCGAGCTCGAGAGTCCGCGATATCGGGTCACCCCCATCGCCCTCGGGGCGAATACCGATCCCTATCAGCCGGTGGAGAAGGAGCTTCGGATCACGCGCGCAATTCTTTCGGTCCTTTCCGAGTACGAGCACCCGGTGGGGATCGTAACCAAGTCTCAGCTGGTACTGCGGGACATCGATCTGCTGTCGCCCATGGCGGCGCGGCGGCTCGCCAACGTGTTCGTTTCCATTACGACTCTCGATCCGGATCTGGCGAGCCGGATGGAGCCGCGTGCCGCGCGGCCGGAGAAAAGACTCGAGACGATCCGTCGCCTTCGAGAGCAGGGGATTCCGACGGGAGTGCTGGCCTCTCCGATGATCCCGGCGCTCAACGACTCGGAGTTGGAAAACATCTTGAAGGAGTCCGCCGCCGCCGGGGCTCAGTCTGCGGGCTACATCCTGTTGAGGCTGCCGCACGAGCTGAAGGACCTGTTCCGCGAGTGGCTCGAGGCTCACTACCAAACGAAGGCCTCCCACGTGCTCAACCTGGTGCGGGAGACTCGAGGCGGAGCGCTGTACCAGTCCGAGTTCGGCACGAGGATGCGTGGCAAGGGTGTCTACGCAGACTTGTTGGAACAACGGTTTCTCGCGGCGTCACGAAAGTACGGTCTCCACCGGAGGCTTCCTCCGCTCGACACGGGCCGCTTTCGCCGCCCGTCTCGGGGCGCCGCTCAAATGGACCTGTTCCGCGACGAAGGCGGTTAGCCTTCCTTCGCCGGACTCTCTTCATCTGCGTTATATTCGTCAGCCATGGCAATCGATTCGAGACGGCGAAAGAAGAATCTCGTCGCCCAATGGGCGTTCGATACGAGCCCTATCCTGGGACGCTTCCACCTCTGGCTCGAGGACGTCGACGTCGAGCTATCGCGCATCGATGACGGCAAGACGCGATTCTCGTTCCTTCCCTCACGCCTGGAGGCGATGATGGCCATGACCGCGGCCGTCACCGCGCTGGGCACGAAGCTGTTCGGGCGCTTCGGTGAAGGGAGCGGGCTCGACAAGGTGGGTCTCAATCAGGTCAAGAAAGACGCCGACGCGATCTCCGCCTACGCGATGAGCGAGGCCCTCTGGTATGCGACGAGGCAGCTTCCCGAGAACCACGCGGTGATGGTCTCGCTGGGCGAAGGTCTGATGCCCAAGCTCGGCGAAACGCCGGAGATGGGATCGAACCCTCAACTAGGATTCGGTCGCGTTTACGCCCGGCCGCAGGTTGCGAAATGGGTGGACGCGCGGGTGACGCGTTTGATCAACGAACGCGGCTACGTCTTCGAAGAGTTCTACGACGAGGCAAAATCGGCGGGCATCACGATCTGGGGTGCGGCAATCGACACGCTCGAGAACACCTCCCGTTTCGCCAAGGGGGAGCAAACCGGTCCCCTAACCGTGCTTCATCTCTTCGACCAGCCCTTGCAGATCAGCCGGCCCTACGAAGGTTACGTGGGGAATCTGCTGCTTCCCAAGGACGTCGCCGAAACGGCGGCCGAGCGGTCGGTGCTCATCGATTACCGTTGCCACCGCGAGCGCGTGGTGGAGGCCATCGAGTGGACGTATCCGGGGATTCGCCGCGAGAACATTCACGTCTGGACTCTCGGAGGAGCGAGTCGCGAAAAGCGTCTCGGCCCCCTCTGGCGCCAGTGGCGTGATGCCGGAGCACACCTGGTCGAGGACGGATGGAAGCTTCCCTCGGGGCTTTCGGTTTTCAACGATTCGGGAAGCTACGCCCCCACCTATCACATCAGAGCGTGGCGAGACGAGGCGAGTCAGTGGCACGTGTTCTTGTGTGACGGCTACGCCGGCTCGGCCGAGGCGATGCAGGCGGCGAGTCTCGCGCCGGTGCTGGAGCTGGAAGCGTCTCTATCGGTGCTCACGTCGAAGTTCGTGCTCTCGTCCGACAAGGAATGGAAGGTCATGGCTCTCTCTCCCGAGGCGAGCGACTTCGAAGACCGGCTGAAGGAGCTCGCGGGCACGAGTTATGACGATGGGCTGGCCAAACTATATCGAGAAGCCATGCGCGCCGCACGGGATGCGGGAATGCCGGTCGACAGGTCCGTCGTCTCGGCCGACGACTTTTTTCCCGAGAGACGCTGGCGGGTGCTTGCGGCCTGCGGATACATTTGCCGTGATCCGTACAGCGGAGCGGAGGCAGTCGAGGAACTGGGTAAGGGACTCTACCGGGTGACCACGGCCCTGGCGACCCGCAAGGGCCGCAAGACGATTCGGTTCACGCTGCGAATGTTGGAGAACCCGGACCGGGCACGGCTGGTGTTCAATCCGCTCCTCGTCCGCTTCCTTCAGGGAGAGAATTTTCGCGAGAGGCCGGTACGCATCTCGGATTCCGGCCGGGTACGAAACGAGCTCCAGACCCTGTGCTCCGAGGCTCTCGACTACGAAGGATCTACGATCCGCATCGATTTCGCTCGAATTCGACCCGAAGTCATTTCCAGGGAGCACCAGGCAAAGCTTCGCGAGATTTTGGACTGGTACAAAGAGGAACATCCCGTTTGGTTTCGCTGGCTCGAAATCGCCAGCTAACCCCTCCGTTCCGAGAACGCCGAGCTCTACTCCATGGGAACTTCTCTCAGCGGAATGTCCCAATGGGCATCCAGAATCTCGAAGCGGCGGGCCTCTTCCTCGCGGAATTTCGCGAAATCGGGGTAGAGGCGCCGGGCGATGGCCTCTTCGCTCGACGGCGCCAGAAACTGCTCGTCGCTCTTGAACACCAGCTCGGTGGCGAAAGTCCAGTCGGCGCGGCCGTCGCCATGAAACTGAGGAACGTAGGCTTTGAAACCCACCAGGCGCTCACCCATTTGTTCTTTCAGAACCGGGTAGTGATTCTTCTTGAAGAGCTCCAGAAACTCGTCCTGGTGTCCCCATTTCACGCGGTAGAAATACCACGCCGCTCGCTCGCCACCAGGCGCCTGCGCGCGAACCGCAGGTAATGTGGCGCCCAATGTGACGCCCAGGATGAATGACAACACGATGGAAACGCCCTTGGTCATAGCTTCTCTCCTTTGTACGTGCTTCAGAAATGCAACGACATTTCGATGCGCGCGTTGGTCTTTTACTACACATTGCGTCCACGTTTCGCCGGAAGTTGTTCTCAGCAAGGACGGCGCTTTACTGGCACCCATCTTGCTTTACTTGAAGAAGACGGCGCCCAAAGACTTATTCCAACCGATTTGATTCATTGAGTTGCTCAACCCGAGCGACTCGACCCCGCCATCGTTAGAACGCTTCAAGCTCGTTTCAGCGAAAGGGGGCTCGCCATGCCACACGTCGCCCGTGTTGGTCTCGCCGGCACGATCTTCGTTCTGTTGACCTTCGCAGTCGAGGCGGAGGAGAAGAAAACCGCAGTTTTGCCAAGAAGCATATACCTCCCGATCGAGTTCGACTTGTGCGAGCATCTTCACGATGCGGTTCTCTACGAGGGAACCGAAGCGGTCAGCTCTCTTCCGGTGAAGCGTATATTTCAGTTCACCTACTATCCGACTCTCGAGCGGATCGAGCCAATCCGTACGGATATCGAGATCGTTGGAATCAAGGACGACGGCGAACGTTTCATGGGAAAGCTCGCCGTCACCCCTTGGGGTGTCTTCACCGCCAAGGAAAAGGTCGAGCTCGACATGGGCGAGCTGGAATCGAAGCTGCGCCACAAGATCGACGTCCGATACGATACGATGACGCTGAGGTTCCGATGCGAGGACCGCTGCCAAAGAGGCATGGTTCAATCGGATGAGGACGAGAACGAGAAGGAACCCTCGGTCGAGAAACCCCGGGAAAACCGATCTTCGAGTTGGTAGAATCACCGGGTGAGCACCCCCACGCCTCCCGTTCCCCCGTCCCCCTACGAACCTCCGAGAGCGAGCGGTGGTGCTCTCCCGCCAGGAGGGGATGAGAGCCCGCGGCTACCCTGGGAGGAGCGGGAACGTCTCGGCGTCGTCGAAGCTCTAATAGAGACGATTCGACTTCTGGTGACCGATCCTTCGAACGCCTTCGCCCGATTGCGCCGAGACGAAGATCTGACCAGCCCCATCCTCTTCGCAATCATTCTCGGCTGGCTTGCCGGCTTCCTCAACCAGTTGTGGTCGTTTCTCTTCGCCAGCACTTACCGCAGCCTGCTCGGAGGGCTCGAGGGGTGGGAGGGTCTCTTTGGAGAGCCGTCCGTCGTCGGCCTCGTCGCAACCCTGGTCGTCTTGCCGATTATCATCGTCGTGGGGCTCTTCATCTCATCCGGCATCATGCATCTCTGCTTGTTGATGGTGGGCGCCACGGACCAATCCTCCGCAGGTTTCGAGGGAACCCTGAAAGTCTACGCTTACTCCCAGGTGGCCGGTCTGGCGACCGTCGTTCCCGTATTCGGCTCTCTGGTGTACGGCATCTGGGCGCTGGTATTGAGCGTCATCGGATATGCGATCGTGCATCGGACGACGCAAGGTAAAGCCCTCCTCGCCGTGCTGATACCCGTGCTGTTGTGCTGCGCCTGCGCGATTCTGGTCTTGTTGCTGTTCGGTGCCGTGCTGAGCGGCATTCTGGCAGGAGCGAGCCAGCTGTGAGTCGATCGCTCGCCTACCTCTGGGGAGGCGTGTCGCTCGCGCTCATCCTGCTCTCACCCTGGGGAGCCGCCCTGGCCGAGGCGCTGTGGCCATGCACGTTCAAGAGCCTGACGGGTTTGCCTTGTCCGACTTGCGGAACCGCTCGCGCGGCGCTCGCTCTGGCCCGGCTCGACTTTCTCGAAGCGCTGACCCGCTATCCGCTGGCGGCAATCGGATGGATGGGCTTTCTCGGCGGGGGGGTCGCGGCGGCGGCGATGACGCTCGCCGGCCGAACGCCTCCCGCGCTCCCTGACCAAATCCCGTTGTCGACGAGGCTCGCCTTCGTCACCGCATTGGTCGTCAATTGGATGTACTCGATCGCGACCGGCGTCTAGCTCGCGTCTATTTTTTCCCGATAGCAAAGACGTGGTGGTCGGTGCGAACGAAGATCGTCTGACCCGAGATTGCGGGGGAAGCGAGCGTCCTTTCTTCGATCGGGTTTCTCGCGAGAAGCTCGGGGCGGGGGCCGGCTCTCAAGACAAAGGCGTCACCCGCTTCGTCGAGGAAGAACACCTTTCCGTCCCCTGCCACTGGCGACGCGGTGAATGCGGCACCGAGCCGCTTCCGCCAAACGGTCTTGCCGCTTTCGGGGTCGACGGCCGAGACGACCCCGCGCTCGGTGGCCATGTACAACAGGCCGTCATATAAGAGGAGGGAAGAGACGTAGGGCGCGCTCGTGGGGACGTGCCAGAGAACGTGGGTCTTGGAGACGTCGCCGCGCCCGCCGAGACGGATGGCCGAATAGGGCCCGCTCGAGTAGCCGCGGCTCGCGTATAAGACGCCCTCTCGGTGGACCGGGATTGGAATCGCGAGGGTCACGGGCTCGCCCGCGTGCCAGAGCGATTTCCCATCCATGAGATCGTACGATTCGATGCGGTCGCTGCCGTTCACGATGAGCTCGTCGCCGCCCGGGCCACGAACGACCAGGGGCGTGGTGTAGGACCGAATTCCCTCGCCGCGCTCGACGCGCCAAATCTCTTCGCCGGTGCTCTTGTTCAATGCGACCAGGTACGCAGCTCGCGGATGGTCGCAAAGCAAGTAGATCCGATCGCGATAGAGCGCGGGGGAGCTGCCGTGGCCCCACAACACGTCGAACGGACCGTACTGCCGGGCAAAGTCTTTTTCCCATCGGAGATTTCCCCTCAGATCGAGCGCCAACACCTGGCCCGTACCCATCCAGGCGAACACCGATTCGCCGTCGGTCACGACGCTCGGGCTTGCGAGGTTGTGCTTCGGGTGTACGGCGGGAAGAGCGTTCTTGTCGCCCGCGTCCAGCCGGTGCTCCCAAACCGTGTGCCCGTCGCGACGATCCAGGGCTCGCACGACGAGCGTGACGCGCAAGGTTGGCACCACGTCGGCGCGGGGCGCCACCGCTTCGGGGAATTCGGCTCCTCGGCCATCGATGGGTCCCGAGCCCAGCTGGAGGGTTACGAACACCAGCTCGTCCTGGACAATCGGCGAAGACGTTCCCCGGCCGGGAAGGGAGGCCTTCCAAAGGATGTTCAGAGTGGAGCTCCAGTGCAGGGGGAGGTTCTTTTCGGGTGAAACGCCGTCCGCCGTGGGTCCGCGCCATTGAGGCCAGTTCTCACCCGCCGCCGCACTGGCCCAGAGCGTGAGCAGGATGCCGATCCAGGTCTCGAGTGAGTGCTTCAACGCTCGGTCTCGCGGGACCACTCTAGCAGTTAAAAGAAGTCGATAAAAAAGTACAGCCCAGCCCCCCCGAGCGGGGCTCTGAGTATTTTCGATGGCCAGGGGTGCTATAGTCGCGGTCCTCGATGGACTTTCGTCTGACTCCCGAGCAGGAGCAGATCCGGCAATCGGTGCGCGAGCTTTGCTCGAGCTTTCCCGGAGAGTACTGGCAGAAGCTCGACCGCGAGCTCGGCTATCCCACCGCGTTCGTTCACGCCCTCACCGAGGCGGGTTTTCTCGCCGCGCTGATTCCCGAGGCCTATGGTGGAACCGGGCTCGGCGTTCTCGAAGCCAGCTTGATTCTCGAGGAGATCAACCGTTCGCCCGGCAACTCCAGCGTCTGCCATGCGCAGATGTACATCCTGGGTACGCTTCTCCGACACGGATCGGAAGAGCAGAAGCGACGTTTCCTGCCGCCGATCGCCCGGGGTGAATTGAGGCTTCAGGCATTCGGGATCACCGAGCCGACGACGGGCTCGGATACGACCAAGCTCCAGACTCTCGCACGTCGCAAGGGAGATCGCTATGTCGTCAACGGGCAGAAAGTCTTTACGTCGAGAACGGAACATTCGGACCTCATGCTCTTGCTCGTCAGGACCACGCCGGCCGTCCAGGTAACGAAGAAAACCGACGGCCTATCGGTTCTGCTGGTCGATCTGCGCGAAGCGGTCGGACATGGCATCACCGTGCGACCCATTCGGACGATGATGAACCATCATTCTTGTGAGCTCTTCATCGAGGATCTCGAGGTGCCAGCCGAAAACCTCGTTGGCGACGAGGGACGAGGCTTTCGATACATTCTCGACGGTTTGAACGTCGAGAGAATTCTCATCGCCGCCGAGTGCATCGGCGACGCGCGATTCTTCCTGGACCGGGCGACGGCCTATGCCAGGGATCGGGTCGTCTTCGGGCGGCCCATCGGTCAGAATCAGGGCATCCAGTTCCCGCTGGCACGGGCCTACGCGCATACAGAGGCTGCGGACCTCGTGCGCTTCCGCGCGGCGGAGCGCTTCGATCGGGGTGAGCCCGTCGGCGCCGAGGCGAACCTGGCGAAGCTGCTGGCGGCCGATGCCTCCTGGGAAGCGGGAAACGCCGCACTCCAGACGTTCGGGGGCTTCGGCTTTGCCGCAGAGTACGATGTCGAGCGCAAGCTTCGCGAGACCCGCCTGTATCAGGTCGCGCCGATATCGACGAATTTGATACTGACTTATCTCGCGGAAAAGGTATTGCACCTTCCGAAGTCATACTAGCAGCGGGGTGTGATGAAAATGTACGGCCCAGCCTGCCGAGCGGTGGCCAAGACTTCTGCCGCGAGATCGGCGCGCAGCGCCGCAAAGGCCGAGCCGTGGCGGCCGGACGATCGCGGGTCCCGCCACGGCATTGAGCAGTGAATGCTGCCGCTCGAAGACATACTGGTCGTTTCCGTCGAGCAGGCGGTTGCCGGGCCGCTCGCCACGCGCCATCTCGCCGATCTGGGCGCTCGGGTGATCAAGATCGAGCGTCCGGGGACGGGCGACTTCGCGCGACACTACGACGACGCGGTGCACGGTCTCTCGAGCCATTTTGTGTGGCTGAATCGCTCCAAGGAATCGCTCGGCGTCGACCTCAAGAGCGAGGAGGGCAAGCGGATCCTGGAGAAGCTCGTCGCCCGATCGGACATCTTCCTCGAGAACCTCGGACCGGACGCCATCGAGCGACTGGGATTCTCCGCCAAGCACCTGCGGATGCAGCATCCGCGGCTGATCACCTGTGAGATCTCCGGTTACGGCTCTTCGGGTCCCTTTCGGCATCGCAAGGCCTACGATCTCCTCATTCAGGCGGAATCGGGACTCCTTTCCATCACCGGGACAGAAGCCTCACCGGCCCGGGTCGGGATTTCCGTGGCGGACATCGCCGCCGGCATCTACGCTTACTCCGGCATTTTGACCGCGCTCTTGAAGCGCCAGAAGACCGATGAGGGGAGTCACGTCGAGGTCTCGCTTCTCGAAGCCCTGGGCGAATGGATGGGCTACCCGGTGTACTATTCCGGCTACCGCGGGATGGAGCTTCGCCGCGCCGGAACCCATCACGCGACGATCGCCCCTTACGGCGACGTCCCTACCGACGACGGTCTCGTGTTCATCGGAATCCAGAATGACGCGGAGTGGAGGCGCTTCTGCGACAAGGTGCTCGGTCAGCCCGAGCTCGAAGGCGACACGCGGTTCGCGACGAATCGCTCGCGGGTGGAGCATCGGGAGCGTCTTCTCGAGATCATCGGAGGGGTGTTTTCCTCGATGACCACGGCCGAGGCCTTGGAGCGTCTCGCCGAAGCTGACATCGCCCATGCCCAGGTCAACTCCGTCCTGGACTTCATCGCCCACCCTCAGCTTGCGGCCCGCAATCGATGGCGCGACATCGACTCGCCCGTAGGTAAGTTATCGGCCTTGCTGCCCCCGGCCGCGATCGAGGGCGTGGAGCCGAGGATGGGTCGCGTACCCGACCTGGGCGAGCACAGCGGCCCGATCCTTTCCGAGCTGGGCTACGACGATGCGGCCATCGGGAGACTCCGGGAGGAAGGGATCATATAGAAATGGCGGTCAAGCCAGGCTGGACGGGGCGGCTGTACGAGGACTTCGAGATCGGCGATGTCTACGAGCACCCGCTCGGGCGGACGGTGCTTCCCGTCGACAATAGCTGGTTCACGCTCCTGACTCAGAATACGAACCCCATTCATTTCGACCATCACTATGCCTCTCAAACCGAGTTCGGAAAGCCGCTCGTGGATTCGACGTTCACGCTGGCGCTGGTGACGGGGCAATCCGTCACCGATCTCTCACAGAACGTGTTGGCCAATCTCGGATGGGACGAAGTTCGGCTCCCTAATCCGGTGTTCGAGGGCGACACCATCTATTCCAGGAGCGAGGTGCTGTCGAAGCGGGAGTCGAAGTCACGCCCCAACGTGGGAATCGTGCGGGTCAAGACCACCGGATACAATCAGGATGGCAAGACGGTCATCGAGTTCGAGCGCACGTTCATGGTGTACAGGCGCGGCCACTCTCCCCGCACGAGACGTTAGCGTTGACGCGGCCATTCCCGTCGTATTAAAAAGCATGTCGCGAGCGCGATAGCTTTTACCTCGGAATCGCGCTACACCTCTGGTTCAGCCTAAGGAGGAGCGCCGTGATACCTGCCAGTTTCGAGTTCATCCGCCCGACGACCCTTGCCGAGGCTCTGGCCCTTCTGGAAAAGAATCCCGATGCCAAGATCCTCGCAGGCGGACATAGCCTCATACCGATGATGCGCTTTCGGGTGGCGACCCCCTCGATGCTCATCGACTTGAATCAGATCGGGAGCCTGTCCCACTTACAGGAGAACGGAGATTCCCTGCGCATCGGCGCCATGACTCGGGAGGCGGTCGTCGAGCGTTCGGACATCGTAAAGAAGAGGTATCCGCTTCTCTTCGACACGGCCCGGGTCGTCGCCGACCCCATCGTTCGAAACCTCGCGACCATCGGGGGCAACCTCGCGCACGCCGATCCGGCAAACGACCACCCGGCGACGGTGCTCGCCTACAAAGCGCAGCTCGTTGCCACGAGTCCTCGAGGCGAGCGGGTCATCGCCGCCGCGGACTTCTTCAAAGACGCGTTCACCACGGCGCTTTCGGACGACGAGATCCTGACCGAGATTCGAATTCCAAAGCCCTCGGGCCGGAGCGGTGGCGCTTACTTCAAGCTGGAGCGAAAGGTGGGCGACTATGCAACGGCGGCGGTCGCCGCGCAGATCGCACTGGACGGGAACGGGCGCGTCGTGAGTGCCGGAATCGGGCTCACGAACGTCGGCCTCACACCGATCCAGGCCACCGCGGCCGAGGAATCATTGAAGGGCAAGTCGCTCGACGATGGGGCCGTCAAAGAGGCGGCGAAGCTGGCCTCCGAAGCGGCGGAGCCGATCGAGGATCATCGCGGGTCGGAAGAGTACAAACGTCATCTCGTGCGCACGCTCACGAACCGGGCGTTGAACAAAGCGAAGCAAAGGGCGGAAGGAGGGGGTGCGGCATGAGTCGCCATAGCATCAAGCTGAAGCTGAACGGTGAGGAACGGGAAAGCGAGGTCGAGTCGCGGCTCCTTCTCGTTCATTTCATCCGCGAGGAGCTCAATCTGACGGGAACCCACATCGGGTGTGACACGACGTCGTGCGGCGCCTGCACGGTCCTCCTGAACGGCACGCCGGTGAAGAGCTGCACCGTCTTCGCCGTGCAAGCGGCCGGAGCCGAGATCACCACGGTCGAGGGACTGGCAACCAATGGAAATCTCCATCCGATCCAGGAAGGGTTCATGAGCGAGCACGGTTTACAGTGCGGCTTTTGCACCCCGGGGATGATGATGACGTCGTCGGCCCTTCTGAGGGACAACGCCGACCCGACGGAAGAAGAGATCCGCTGGGCGATCTCGGGAAACCTATGCCGATGTACGGGTTATGTGAACATCGTGAAAGCGGTTCGCTACGCCGCCGAGAAGATGAAGGAGGGTGGAAATGGCTGAATGTCGCGGACTCGGGCACTCCGTTCGCCGAAAAGAAGACCCTCGGTTCATCCAGGGGAAAGGGCGATATATCGACGACATCAAGCTTCCGGGGATGCTGTATCTCGACATCGTTCGCAGTCCCTACGCCCACGCGAAGATCCTCGAGATCAAGGCTGAAAAGGCGCTCGCGACGCCAGGAGTCGCCGCCGTCGTAACCGGCAAGGACCTCGAGAAGTACAACCTCGCGTGGATGCCGACGCTCATGAGCGACAAGCAGATGGTTCTTCCCGTCGACACGGTCAAATATCAGGCGCAGGAAGTCGCCGCGGTCGTGGCGACCAGCCGCTATGCCGCGGCCGACGGTGTCGCCGCCGTCGAGGTGGACTACGAGCCGCTTCCCGTCGTGGTCGATCCATTCAAGGCCCTCGAGCCGGGCGCGACCAAGGTCCGCGACGACAAGGAATCCAATCACATCTGGCATTGGGAGGCGGGTGACAAGGAGGCCACCGACCGGGCCTTCCAGCGGGCCGACGTCGTCGTCAAGCAGAAGCTGCACATCCCGCGAATCCACGTCGCTTCGATCGAGACCTGTGGCTGCGTGGCGAGCTGGGATCCGGTCGAGGGGAAACTCACCCTCTACATGACGACTCAGGCGCCCCACGCGATCCGCACCGTGGTGGCGCTCGTCACCGGCCATCTCGGCCTCTCCGAGGAGCGAATCCGCGTCATCTCTCCCGATATCGGTGGCGGTTTCGGGGGGAAGGTTCCGGTGTATCCAGGCTACGTTCTCGCGGTCGCGGCCTCGGTTCTGACCGGCAAACCGGTCAAGTGGATCGAGGACCGTTCGGAGAATCTTCAGGCGGATTCCTTCGCTCGGGACTACCACATCGATGCCGAGCTCGCGGGAAGGAAGGACGGAACACTGACGGCCCTGCGTATCAAGACCCTTGCCGATCATGGATACACCGACGCCGCGGCGAACCCGTCCAAGTTTCCCGCCGGCTTGTTCCACATCTGTACCGGCTCGTACGACTTCGAGGCCGCGCACGTCGAGGTGGACGGCGTCTACACCAACAAGCCGCCGGGCGGCATCGCCTACCGTTGTTCGTTCCGGGTGACCGAAGCCGTCCATACGATCGAGCGCATGGCCGACGTCTTCGCCAACGAGATCGGCATGGATCCCGCGGAGCTTCGCCGCAAGAACTTCATCAAGCCCGAGCAATTTCCTTACACGTCGGCTC